>NZ_QRVW01000007.1:25284-105815 GCF_003458855.1 Mitsuokella sp. AF21-1AC | reverse complement strand
GCTGTGGACAAAATGATTTTACATTTTGTCACAGCCCCTTTGCATTCCCGGCACAATCTCGACCTCTTTCACCGCTGCGTGGTCCCCTTTTTCGGGGATGCCACCGGCATCCCGCGCTTCGCGTCCCTGCGGGGAGCTACGACGCCAGAAATGGCCTGCTGACTGTTCTGTTTCTTATCCGCAAATCCAAGGACCTCTTCCACCTCTGCGCGGTCCCCCTTCCCCGGGGATGCCCCCGGCATCCCGCGCTTCGCGCCCTGCGGGAGACGGCTTTGGGGCTCTTGCCCTGCAGGAGAACAAAGCGTGCAGTAAGACGCGCAGCCTTCCCCTCTGGGGAAAGTGTCAGCGCAGCTGACGGATGAGGTTGCCTTCTCCGCGCACGGAGAAGGTGCCGAGCTTGCGAGGCGGAAGAGGTCCCCAAGATTATTTGCAGAAGAAGAGAGTGATGTTCTTGAAGATTTTCTACATCGTAGATGCTGCTCATGACGGCAGAGAGCTGCGCCAGCTCGTGCGCGCGCCTCTCGGGCTCTCGGCCAAACTCTGGAAACGCATCAAGTGGAACGGCACGATCCTTGTCAATGGGCAGGCACATCACGATGCCCGTCTGCGCGTCCGCGAGGGGGATGAGGTGACGCTACTCTGGCAGGAAACATCGCCCGTCGTTCCAGTCGACCTGCCACTCGATATCCTCTATGAGGATGAAACTATTCTTGCTGTCAATAAACATGCGGACATGATCGTCCATCCGACACATCGCGCGGTGCGCGATACGCTTGTCCATGCCGTGGCGGGCTACCTCGAGCGCCGGGGAGAGGCGGCAGGCATCCATCCGCTCTACCGGCTAGACCGCAATACGACGGGCATCGTCGTCATCGCGAAGTCGGCCAGGGCACAGTATGCGATGACGAAATATCATGGTCAGCTTTACCGTGAATACCTGGCATTGGTGACAGGGCATCTGGATGCCAGCAAGGGGTGCATCGACATGCCCATCGGCCGTGATCCGGCGCGGGCCAATCACTGGCAGGTGCACACTGACGGCAGGCGTGCGCTGACAGAATACGAGGTCAGTGCCGTGTGGCCGGATTATTCCCTGCTCAAGATTCATCTGCTGACCGGCCGCACACATCAGATTCGTGTCCACTTCTCTGCGCTTGGTCATCCGCTGCTCGGTGACAGCGCGTATGTCGGCCCCTGTGATGTCATTCCGCGCCAGGCCCTGCATGCCTGGCGCGTGCACTTCCGCCATCCTGATACCGGCAGAGAAATCCACCTCGAAGCCCCCATTCCCGAAGATATGCAGCATCTTATTGAACCGAATGTTGTTTCACGTGAAACATCGATAGAGGAAAGTTAGGACGTGGCAGCGAAATAATCTTTGGCAGCAAGATTACCAGCATCATTTGCAGAAAGGTTGTGGTTGTTTTGGATATCACTGCTTGGCAGGCACATCTCTGGCCGGCACTGGCCATCGGAGTGGCTGCGTTCATGCAGGGAATCACAGGCTTCGGGCTCGTGATCATTGCGGCGCCGCTGCTCATGCTTTTCTATGACCCGCGGGAAACCGTGCTCATGATGTTTGTCGTGGGCCTGATTACCAGCATCGTGCAGACCTTCCTTGTCTGGAAGGATGCACGCTACAAGCTGATTGGGGCAATCCTGGTTGGCTACATTGTGGCGCAGCCCTTCGGCTTCTGGATTTTTGCGCATTTTTCGGCCAATCAGTTGAAGCTGCTCGTCAGTACGGTCATTCTCGTTTCGCTGCTGCTCATGCAGTTCACGCATCATGAGTTCTCTCTCTGTCGACGCAATTCCATCCTCATGGGGATCCTGGCCGGCCTCTGCGGTGTCACGACGGGCATGGCCGGTCCGCCACTGATCCTTTATTTTGCCTACACGAAGATGACGCCGGCGGAGCTGCGCGGCACGAGCGTCGTCTTCTTCCTGATCAGCGGTATCATCTCCATCGGCTTCTTCCTGTTCCAGGGCGTGTCCATGTATTCCGCCGCCGTGGAGTCGATTTACCTGATACCAGCCCTCGTCATCGGCCTGCTGCTCGGTCACGCCGTCATCCGCTTCGTCTCCGTCAAGCTCTTCCGCTTCCTGATTTTCTTCATGCTCTACTTTATCTGCGCCTACATGTTCTACGAACTAGCTGTGCAGTGAAAGCAAAAAGAAGCGTCAATGTTTCACGTGAAACATCGACGCTTCTTTTTGCTGGTATTTTTATGGATTCTCTAAGTTGCCGTCATGGTAGAGGAAGTCGAGATAGGGGATGGCGGAGAGATACTCTGTCCTCGCGGGAATCCAACTGTCGGTGTAGAGGATATCGGCCTCTTCGAGGACTTTGCGCTGCGGGTCGTAGCGGACGGCGAAACTCGGGAAGAGGAGACTCTCAAGGCCATCCTCGGTATCGGCCAGTGAGCAGTAGAGCATGCCATCGATGCGCTTCATGTTGAGCTTGTCGGTGTAGAGCGGCGGGTCGAGCAGAGGGATCGGTCCCCAGCCCGGCTGTTTGAGGTGCGCGTATTCGGGAAGCTGCAGCTGCTTGCAGACGAGGCGGCGGTAGTAGTCGTCCGTGGAGTAGGTGGCAATCGGCAGCATGGTCTCGCGCGTGTTCTTGAACTTCAACTCAGTGGCCTGGAATGGTTTCTCAGTGATCTTTGTGATCTTGTAGATGCGCTCGGTGTTATCCGGATACGAGAGCTCGACGTGGAACGCATAGAGCTGATCATCGTCCACGGCTCTTGTGAACCGGTTGTAGCGAATCAGGCCCGTCGCTTTGTCGTAGCTCACGCTGTCGACATCGTAGCCTACGTCACAGACCTTCTTCAAGAGGGCGCTGTTCTGGGCGAATTTCTGGAAGTAGGTCGTGCCGTAGGGCAGCTCGCCTGCCTTGCCCTGACTCTGCTTGAGGCCCGCGATGACGGCCTTGAGCTCCCGGTTCTCGCCCTCGATGTTGATCTGCTGGATGGCTTGGTTGAGGTCGACCTGGTCGAGCTGGATGTAGGCCGTCAGGTGGCAGGTGACGAGTGTGTAGCCGTCGCTCGTCTTGCTCGTCGCATACGACTCGTTCTGGACGGCGAGGATGTTGCCAGATATTGATTGAATCTCATCCTCAGTAAGGACTTGATTGTGGGTCTTGGAATAACTCTGGACAAAGACGCCGGCCTTCTCCGTCGCGAGACGCAGAGCATCCTTATGCGCTTCTTCGCGGGCCTTCTGAAGTCCCGCCTCAGACGTGTCGTCCGTCAGGTAGCTGCCCGTCACCTCGACACTCTCGATGTGGGCATTGCCGTGCCATTCGGCATAGGCGGGCGCTGCTGCTACGAGCACGGGTACCATGGCCAGCACGCCGAATTTCTGGAACATCAAAATCGCCTCATTTCTCATAGATTGCATATATCTGTGTCTTTCTTTTATTGTATCGCAAATGAGAAAACACGCAAGAATTTTGTAATAATCCAATCTGTAGGGTACAGGGCCTTGATCCTATGTGGCTTCTGGACATGCAAAAGGCTGCCGGACTTGCGGCAGCCTTTTGCTGTATGTGAGGAAAAGCAGGATGGGAATGTGATAAGCCAAGGAGTGGAGGTGTTTTATTTCTGCGGGTAGAAGCCGGATGGCTGTCCCGAGAGATTGATGAGGATGTTCTTCATCTGCGTGTAGTGTTCAAGGATGACTTTGTGTGTCTCGCGTCCGATACCGGACTGCTTGTAGCCGCCAAACGGCGAGCCTTCAGGGATCTGGTTGTATGTGTTGATCCATACGCGGCCTGTCTCGATAGCGTTGGCGACACGGAATGCACGGTTGATATCCTGTGTCCAGACAGCGCCGCCAAGACCGTAATCGCTGTCATTGGCCATTTTAACCACTTCTTCTTCCGTTTTGAATTTGATGACAACGGCGACAGGCCCGAAAATCTCTTCGCGGGCAATGCGCATATCGTTCGTGGCATTTGTGATGAGTGTCGGCTTTATGAAGAAGCCGTTCTTGAGTACACCGTCAGTTGCCTGCTCACCGCCACAGGCGATGGTCGCACCTTCTTTTTTAGCGAGTTCGACATAGGAGAGGACTTTATCGAGCTGAGATTTATAGATAGTCGCACCGAGTTGCGTGTCTTCCTTCCACGGCAGGCCAATCTTGACTTTGTTGAAGCGGTTGGCGAGTTCTGCTACAAATTCGTCATAGATATCCTCCTGAACGAAGATGCGCGAACCCGCGCAGCAGACCTGCCCCTGATTGAAGAGGATGCCGAGTTGGGCACCATCATAAGCTTGTTCGAGGTCGCAATCCGCGAAGAAGATGTTCGCAGATTTGCCACCGAGTTCAAGCGTGGCCGGAATGAGTTTTTTGGCCGCAGCTTTGGCAACGGAAAGACCGACTTCTGTTGAGCCTGTGAATGCCAGTTTGCAGAAGCCCTTGTGGTCGAGCATGTACTGACCGGCTTTTGAGCCTGCGCCCGTGATGACGTTGAAGACACCTGGAGGCAGGATATCCTTGATGAGATCGGCAAAGTACAGCACGGAAAGGGAGGTCGTCTTTGACGGCTTCAGGATCGTGCAGCAGCCGCTTGCGAGTACCGGTGCGAGTTTCCACGCTGCCATGAGGAAAGGGAAGTTCCACGGTACAATCTGGCCGACAACGCCAATCGGTTCACGCAAGATGATGCTCATGGTCGTATTATCGAGCATTGTGGCAGAGCCTTCCTCGGCGAGGATGCAGCCGGCAAAATAACGGAAATGGGCAGCGGCAAGTGGCACATCGACATTCTTTGTCTCGCGGATGGGTTTGCCATTGTCGAGGGTCTCGATGAGAGCAAGCTCGTCCGTATGCGCATCGATGACGTCGGCAATCTTATTGAGAAGGGTGGCACGCTCTTTGACCGTGGTCTTCTTCCATGTGGCAAAGGCTTTCCAGGCTGCGTCTACGGCAGCATCGACATCTTGCGGCGTAGCTTCTGCGCATCTGGCAAGCTTGTCACCAGTCGCAGGGCAAAAAGTATCAAATGTCTTGCCATCGGCTGATGGACGCCAGGCCCCGTCGATGAAAAGGGCATACTGACTGTTCAGTTTCGTATCTGGAATCATGTGAATCCCTCCTATATATCTGGATTGAAGAGTAAATCTTCTTTATATAAAAGCTTTTTACTTTACGTGCATTACGATGCTTGTTTCTCTGCTCCGGCATCTTTTACTCCTGGAGCATTTTTTATGGATTCAGGCAGGCCTTGCAATTCAGGACGAGTGATCAGGCGCCCAAGTCGTGTCCCCGAAAGATAATTGAAAATCCATTTAAACGTGACGGAGATATTGGCATGGAACCCTGCTTTCGTGAGCAGATGAATCCAGAGCCAGGCCGACCAGGCGAGAAAGCCGCGGCCGCGCAGAGGGCCAGCTTCCATGACGGCTTCACTGTTACCGATGATGGCCATGACGCCTTTGCTCTTGTAATGGAGATGTTCCATTTCTTCCCCGCGTACATCATGCAGGATGTTCTTGGCGGCGAGCTCTCCTTCAGCCAGCGCAACGGGCGCAAGCGTCGGCAGAGGACGCTGTTCACCAGGCAGCGTATAGCTTGAGCAGTCTCCAATAGCAAAGATATCCTGCATGCCTGGGACACGAATCGTATCATCGATGAGCAGGCGTTTGTCGCGGTCTTTTTCGCATGCAAAGCTGCTGAGACAGTCCACAGGGCGTACACCTGCCGACCAGACAACCGTTTTAGTCTTGATCGTGGAGCATGACGCATCTTTTGGAGCATTCATCGGACGGTAGAAAAGCGTCTTCCCGTCGTAGCCCGTCACGAGCATGGAGCACTGTACATCAATACGTTTTTTCTGCAGGACCTTGAGCGTCTCTGTGCGGAGCTTTTCGGACATCATGCTGAGCACGCATCTATCAGCGCCAATCAGATGGATGTTGACTTCATCAAAGTCAATATGGTGAAACTCTTTCTGCAGGACATCGTAAACGAGCTCGGATACACCGCCGGCACCTTCAACACCAATTGGGCCAGCGCCGACAAAGACAAAGGTCAGCAGAGCCTTGCGCTTTTCAGGGTCTGTCTCAGCAGAAGCTTCTTCAAAGACACTTAAAAGATGGCTGCGGATGCGAATCGCGTCCTGCAGGGTCTTCAATGGGAATGCGTTGCGCTCTACTTCTTCGTTGCCGAAGAAATTTGGTGTTGAGCCAAGAGCGATGATGAGATAGTCGTAGGGAACATCCCCGTGACTCGTCTTGACGATTTTTTCTTTTTGCTGGATGCCATGGACTTCTGCTAAAAGGAAATCGACGTTATTTGCTTTTTTGAAGAACCCACGAATGGGGTAGACGACCTCATCCGTCGAAAGCATCGATGTCGCTACTTGATAAAGGAGCGGCTGGAAGACCTGGTAGTTGTTGTGATCGATGATCAGCACATCCAACGGCTGATTGGCTAGTTGCTGTGCTGCTTTGATGCCGCCGATACCCCCACCGAGGATGACGACACGCGGCCGTTCTTTCATGTCCAATCCCGCCTTTCCATTCAAGGATGAAGGGAATATGCTTGTGCAGCGGAAACCGCCAAAACGTCTGTGTGACATTTATCAAATTTTGATATTCACTTCATTTCAATATTTGTTATCATTTAATCATATTATATACTTATTTTTCAGAAATATAAAATACTAAAAATTTATGATATATGTTGCATTGCCTTATAAGATGGAAATCATACTGGATAAAGAGGAAAGCGGATAGGGCGTGAGGTAAAAATCACAGGTCACGGATTTTTTGCGGGCAAATATTCTCAGTCATCAAAGAGGCTGATCAGGCCGCCAATCAGGCCGCCGACGATCAGAACGGGTGCAGCTGCTACGGCTGCGGCACCGATGGCGGCCGCACCAGCTACGGCCCCGGACCCGATGGCACCGACGGCACCGGCGGCTGCTGTCCCCGCCGCGACGCTTGAAGCAGCGGCAGCAGCGGAGGTGACGGCACTGGTTACGGCTCCCGTCGCGGCTGCAGCCGCCGAAGCACCAGCTCCGCCAATCGCTCCTGTGATTGCCGTTCCGGCATTGACTGCTGAGCTGATCACAGGCGCGCTGGAAATTACCGCTCCTGCCGTACTGGCCGTCTCGAGTGCGGCCGCACCGATTTCCGTACTGGCCATCAGACTGCCTGCGGCACCGGCACCGTAGCTGATCGCACCGGCTTCTGCCGTATCGACGATTACATCGCCGGCGGCTTCTGAAACCGTCTTATTGCCCTTGACCACCTGTACGATATTCTTGCCCAGGCTGAATCCTGCGCCGGCTGCTGCGCCGGACTTGGCCGCCGATACGCCGGCACGATGTGCGGCCGCTGCAGTTTTGGCCGACTGGTAAAACTTGGGTACGACGGTTGCATTCGTCTTGCCGGTTACCTTGGTTTCCAGCTGCATGGCGTCAGCCCAGAACCTGGCTTCCTGTTCCGTGACATGGCCTTCGACCACTTTTACGCCGGATTTTGCTGCTTCTGCTTTCAGCGTGCGGAAATAGGGGTTACCCTTATCGACGACGATGGTCTGTCCCTTATAGCGTGCAAAATCAATCTGTCCGGGCTTGTAGCCGATCTTCACCTGCTGGAAGGCAGCTTTCCCGTTCGTCTTGAGATGCTTCAGGTCGGCAATCCCGTTATTGTTCAGGACGATGGTCGTGCGCCCGCGGGCTGAGGATTCAGCAGCCTCCAGGCTTTCTCCGACAAAACCCTTGAATCCCTTGCTGCCACCCCGCAGCGTATTCAGGCCGGACAACTCCTCCTGGGCCTGTTCAAAGGCCCGCATTTTCCGGACTGCCTGATGCACGGCCTTGGCGTTTTTCGCCGTACCGACTGCCCCTGCATAGATAGAATTCATTTCGTTTTTCATGATGTATTCCTCCTGTTTATTGTGATCCCCGGACCGGCTTATGGATGGGCCGGTACGAGTGTATAAAGCTGACGGCAGATATTCATTCCCGCACGGTAATCGGAAGAGGTCTTGCTGATGATTACGGCGTGCTGGTGATCTTCGCCATAGTAAATCTTGTAGTGGGTCCTGCCGTTTTCCAGCGTGAAGCCGAGCTGGGCAAGCTGCCGGCTCAGCTTTCGGGTCAGATGGCGGTAACCTTTGAACATGATTTTTAGTTGCTGACGAAAGCTCTTTTGTTGTTCCTGTTTCATGGTCGTGCTCCTTTCCACAGCCCGTATCTCTTTGTTGTCTTTATGATACGATTTTTGTCGTTGCAGGCCGAGTCAAACGCGATGCTTTTTCGATGCATTTTTCGTGTGCAACAATATTTTCTCCAGTTGCAGAAATGTTGCAGGAATGTTGCGGGAAATTGCAGAAATCTACCTTTGTCGACGAAGTATTTCAAGGAGGAATCTGGTGTGTATATTACGTATCCATTTTTAATGGAGTTTCTGCATAAAAAGGAAAAGGTGACTCAAACTAAAATAGCAAAAGCTCTGTCAATCAGTAAATCCTATATTTCCAGGATGATCAACGGAGAAGGCAATCAGCTGAACCAAGATATTACAGAAGAATTCTTTTACGAGAAGTTATTTCGTATGGAAGCACATCCGGAGTATATTCATAAGCTTTATCGGCATTTGAGGGAATGCGAGGCTACGGATGATGAGCTTGACGCCGCATACCGGACGTTTTTGGTGGAACGGGACAAGAACCGGTCGCAGGAGCGGCTGCAGGGTGCCATGGAAGCTTTTTTACACCTGGTATTGCATAGGGCTGAAGAGTCACGCCAAGCGAATCTTGTCAATGTCAAGGCTTCTGCTCCGGATATTTCCTTTGCACCGCTCAATTACCGGCTGACGGAGGGGTTTGTTGGACGCAATGAACTCTTGGAGAAAATTTCTTCTGTGATGGAAGCATACAGTCTGGCCGTTATCTGTGGCATCGGTGGCCTGGGCAAATCGCAGACGGCTTTGCATTATGCAGACCGTGGCAAGAAGAATCATATCTATAAACAGATACAGATGGTTTATTTTCATCAGGACCTCAAAGCGACAATCCAGGATATTCCGTTTCAGGGCTTGAAGAAATATCAGAAGGAAGACAAAGCCGGTGATGAAGGGTTTCAGATTCGTATGAAGGCATTGAAAACGTTCCATAAAGATGCTCTCCTGATCATCGATAATATGGACATCATGGGGGCTGTTCTGCCGGAGGAGGATCAGCGCATCCTTGAGGAACTCGCGGATATGGAATTGCATGTGCTGATCACGAGCCGCAACACGACCCTTTACAAAGATATGTATATGGTCCCCATCAAGCCGTTGAGCGATGCGGAACAACTGGAGCTCTTCCGTTTGAATTACAGTCCCCGCAAGGAAGATCCCATCGAGCTGCCTGCTAAAAACATGGATAAGTATAAGGAACTCTGCCATATGGTATCCGGACATACCATGCTGATTGAGCTTATCGCCAAGACGATGCGGGAGTATTCCATGTCGCCTGCCAGAATGATTAAGCTGCTCAAGGAGAAACGGGACACGCGTGATTTGAAGATTCCGGTCGAGAAAGATAATAATTATGAGCAGGAAGATATTTATAATGTCATCTCGACCTTGTTCAATATCAGTGCGATGAATGAGCAGGCCAAGCAAATCCTGATGAAACTCGCCCTTTGCTCGATCAACGGCGTCCGTATGACCTTTTTTGATGAGTTCCTGCTGGATGGCTGCAGCATCAGCGCAATCAATGTTCTCGTCAATCAGAGCTGGATTGTTCGCGAGTCGCATCAGGCGGCCGAGGACGACCGGATCCATCTGCATCCTCTGATTGAAACGGCTGTCTTGTGGAATCTGCATCCGACGCTCAGGGACTGTCAGGATTACTTGGAAGCGGCAATCCGTGTGTATGCGGACAATAATGAAGAAATCCAGGCCATGGACCGTCACGATGTCTGTACCATCCTGATCCGTGCCGGGGAACTGTTTCGTGCATTATACGACAAGGATTCGGCCGGTCTGCTCATTCGCCAGGCAAAGGTGATTTATAAGGCACATCAGTACCGGCAGGCCTGGGGACAGTGCAATCTGGCGTTATCGATCTGCAAGTCTTCTGCGGATGATGCGAGTCAGACCCTGCTGCCACAGGCGTATTGCCTGCATGCTAATCTGGCCGTGAAACTGGCGGATTATCAGGAGGCAATCAAGGCTTACCATACGGCTATCGACATGTGGGAAAAACAAGCGCATCCTCCTTATGAAGATATCGTGGAAGCTTATAACTATCTAGCCAATGTTTACCGTAAGAACTCTCAGTATACCGAGGCGCTGGACAACTTCCGACTGGCCGAGAATCGCATGGATGTCCATAAGATTGACAATCCGGAATTGCATGCGGATATCTTGAATAATATCGGGATCGTCTATATCAATCTGGATAATCTCGATAAAGCCCTGGAAAATTATAAAAAGGGTATGGAGATCCGTGAGAAGCAGCCGGTGCCGAACAAGCAGCAGCTGGCATATTCGTATCACAATATCGGCACGGTGTATCAACGGCAGGATAAATGTGAGGAGGCGATAGCCTGGCATGAAAAGGGGCTGAACCTGCGCCGCGAAGTCTATACGCCGGACGATCCGACCATTGCGGATTCTCTGACTATGCTGGGAAATGATTATGCGACAATGGCCAAGGGGAAAGACGATAAGCATTATGCGACAGCGCTGAAATACGTTCAGGCAGGGCTCAAGATACGAGAAAATTCCCTGGGACCGGACCATCCGGCAACGGCATGGAGCTACGAAAGCCTTGGTAAGATCTACTATCAGCAGGAAGCGTATGCACAGGCAAAAGCGGCTTTTTTGAAGTGCCTGTCCATTCGCCGTTCCGCCCTGGGAGAACGCCATGCCTATACGGCTCAGATCATGTTCTGGCTGGGTAAAACAGAATATGATCTGGACAATCTGCCGGCAGCCCGAGAGTATCTGACGCAGGCATGCGCCATCCAGGAGCAGGTCAAACCATCGGCTTTGCTTCAGACACAAGCTTTGCTGTCCAAGATAGAGGACGCCCTTCACATCCATGAATAGGAGTTTGCAGACAAAAACGCCGTTGATGTTTCACGTGAAACATCAACGGCGTTTTGCTCAAGGGCGTTTCTTATGCAGAGATGGTGTTCATTCTTTTCAGGGCAAGTGCTGTGTACTGATCGGTGATCAGTGTATTCATGTAGCCTGCCTTGAGCGCTGCGTGGATGGCGCGGAGTTTTTCTTTGCCGCCCGCAACGAGAATACGGGTTTCTTTCTGGGCGAGTTCATCGAGACGGATGCCGACCGTGCGGTCATCGAGTTCCTTGTCTACGATATGCCCCTCGTCGTCGTAGAAATGAGAGCAGAGGTCGCCGGCGGCCTTCTGGCTCAGGAGTTCGCGGTCGCGTTCGCCGATGTAGTAGCCGAGGTGGAACAGGATGGACTCATCAGAAGCGGGGCCGACGGTGACAATGGCGATGTTGGCTTTTTTGCCGGTATCGAGGATGTGCTTGACGTATTTATCCTGTTCGACGAGGCGTTTGACCTCCGTGTTGTCGAACATGACGGGCAGAGGCAGGAAGGTTCCCGTGGTTGCGAAGGCATTGGCCATGAGCGTGACGATTTCATGGGCGTATGTGTTGACTTTGGAGTAACTGCTGCCACCCTTGAGCTGCACGACCTGGACATCCTTGACGGGCTTGGCCTGCAGATCCTGCGCCATCTCATAGAGGGCAGAGCCCCAGCCCACACCGATGATGTCATGGTCCTTCACGATTTCATGGAGATATTCTGCGGCCTTCTGCCCCAAGGCTTTTCGAATCTCGCGTGCATGGTCGAGCGGTGCATTGGCGATTTTCACCGTTTTCAAGTGGTAGAGCTGGCGCAGCTCGCTGGCCAGGGAAAGGCCAAGCTCTGTGGGATCTATAATCGAAATCTGTACATATCCCTGCTCCTTGGCATATTGCAGAAGCCGTGAAACGGACGGGCGCGATATGCCGAGTTCATCGGCAATTTTTTGCTGGCTCATGTCGGATTCGTAATATAAGCGGGCGGCATCGATGCTCAGCCGATCTTTATTCTGTTCCATTCATTCATCTCCTCGGTGATGTATGTTGATTGTTTGATGTCTTTATTATACCCCGTGCAGCGGCATAAACAAAATGGCCCCTGCAAGAAGGGCCATCCTGTCGATAGGACTTGTGTGTATGTAAGGAGTGTATGAGTAATGGGATGGAGCTGAATGAGATCAGCCGTTCATGATGTCGATGCCGTGGCTTGTGCCGATGCGGTTGGCGCCGGCTGCCACCATGGCCTCGGCTTCCTGGCGGTCGCGTACACCGCCCGAAGCCTTGACGCCCATGTTCGGGCCTACCGTTTTGCGCATGAGCTTGACGTCTTCCACCGTGGCGCCCCACTTGGAGAAACCAGTCGAAGTCTTGACGAAGTCGGCACCGGCTTTCTTGGCGAGTTCACAGGCCTTGACCTTCTCGTCATCCGTCAGCAGGCAGGCTTCGATGATGACTTTCGTCGTCTTGCCCTGTGCAGCTTCGACAACAGCACGGATGTCATTTTCTACATAATCATATTCTCCATCCTTGAGGAAGCCAATTGGGATGACCGTGTCGACTTCATCCGCACCATCGGCAATGGCCTGTCTGGTTTCGAAGGCCTTGACGGAAGTCGGCGTAGCACCTTCCGGGAAGCCGATGACCGTGACGACATTGACGCCGGAACCAGCCAGTTCCTTATGAGCATAGGAAACCCAGATCGGGCTGATGCAGACGGAAGCGAAGTGATACTGTTTGGCTTCGGCAAGAATCTTGTCAATATCTTTCTTCTGAGCATCCGGCTGGAGATACGTGTGGTCAATGAATTTTGCAAGTTCCATTTTTATCCTCCTCAAAATGATGATCTATCGTTCTGACATGATTTATCATAACACCGGCGTGAACAAGTGTAAATATAAAAATGAACAAAATTTTATTTTACCCACAAAAATCCCGGCGCATGAGCAGTACGCCGGGTTTTTTGCTGTGTATTATATCTTAGGAGAGCTTTGCGCCTCATATTGAGGTGCTAACGAAAGCCTATAGATAATATAGCATATATGAGAATGAATATCAATACTTAAATAAATTATTTTTGTAAAAATAAAAGCCGCCCCGGTTCTGCTCAACCGGGGCGGCTCTCACGAATCATCGTTAGCAGTGAAAACTCTCCTTGACATTATTCTAGCACAGGTCAGCAGCCTTGTCTTGTGACCGAGTTCCAGAAAGAGGAGAAGCTCATAGTCAGTGGCGGTATCTTAATGATGGAACAGACGGATGTGCGTCATGGCCATCGTCATGTTGTATTTGTCGGCTGTCTCGATGACGTTGTCGTCACGGATGGAACCGCCGGTCTGAGCGACGTAGGTCACGCCGCTCTTGTGGGCGCGCTCGATGTTGTCGCCGAATGGGAAGAAGGCATCGGAGCCAAGAGAGACACCGGTCTCCTTCTGGAGCCAGGCTTTCTTCTGCTCGCGCGTGAAGACAGGCGGTTTTTCGGTGAAGACGCGCTTCCAGTCGTCCGTCTCGAGCAGGTCTTCCCATTCCTCGCCGATGTAGACGTCGATGGCATTGTCGCGGTCCGGGCGGCGGACTTCCGGCTTGAACGGGAGGCCAAGGACCTGCGGGCTCTGGCGCAGGAACCAGTTGTCCGCCTTCGTGCCGGCAAGGCGCGTGCAGTGGACGCGGCTCTGTTGGCCAGCGCCGATGCCGATGGCCTGTCCGTCCTTCGTGTAGCAGACGGAGTTGGACTGCGTGTATTTGAGCGTGATGAGGGCAATTAGGAGATCGCGCTTGGCGCTTTCCGGCAGATCATGATTCTTCGTCACGATGTCCTTGAGGCAGTCTTCCGTGATTTCGACATTGTTGCGTTTCTGTTCGAACGTGACGCCGAAGACCTGCTTGCGCTCGAGTTCTTCCGGCTGATAGGCAGGATCCATCTGCAGTATCAGGTACGTGCCTTTGCGCTTCGATTTGAGGATCTCGAGGGCTTCCGGCGAATACGACGGTGCAATGATGCCGTCCGATACTTCGCGCTTGAGGAAGGAAGCCGTCTGTGCGTCGCATTCGTCCGAGAGGGCGACGAAATCGCCGTAGGAGCTCATGCGGTCAGCACCGCGGGCACGGATGTAGGCCGTGGCAATCGGGGAGAGCTCCACGCCTTCGACGAAATAGACTTTCTCGAGGACCGGCGAAAGAGGAACGGCGACAGCAGCGCCAGCCGGGCTGACGTGCTTGAAAGAAGCGGCAGCCGGCAAGCCCGTGGCTTCCCGCAGCTCACGGACGAGCTGCCAGCTGTTCATGGCGTCAAGCAGGTTGATGTAGCCGGGACGGCCGTTGAGGACCTCGAAAGGCAGTTCCCCGTTTTCCATGAAAACGCGGGCTGGTTTCTGGTTCGGGTTGCACCCGTATTTGAGTTCCAGTTCTTTCATTTTGCTATTTGCTCCTTTTCACATACAAAAAAGCCGACACAAATCCAGGCTCTGCCCAGACGGTCGGCTCTTCTTCCCTGTGCTCCCTGTGGTCATCCACTTCCGTCAGTTGCACAGCATCTAACTAAAATCTATCATCCAGATGGAATTTTGTCAAGGTCTGAGCTGGTCCGAAAAAATAACCGGCATCCCTGTTTTCAAAGGGATTTTTATGGTATCATTAGGTGTAGTTAAACGTCATACGATGGCTTTCAGCCAGTCAATATGCTAGCTATTCTCAATTCAAGGGGGACTTCCATTATGTTGAAAAGCATTGCAGTCATGACCAGTGGCGGCGACAGCCCAGGAATGAATGCAGCGGCACGCGCGGTTGTACGTACTGCTTTATACGAAGGTGTCAAGGTCTGGGGTATCCGTGGAGGCTATCACGGTCTGCTCGAGCAGGATATGTTTGAGATGCAGTCCAAGGATGTCGGCGACATCATCCAGCGTGGCGGCACTTTCCTTGGTACGGCACGCTGCAAACGCTGGAAGACGCCGGAAGGCCGCATGATGGGCTATCAGAACCTCAAGGACCGCGGCATCGAAGGCCTCTGTGTCATCGGTGGTGACGGTTCTCTGCGCGGCGCATCCCTCCTGTCGAAGGAGACGGGCATGCCAATCGTCGGCCTGCCGGGCACGATCGATAACGATGTCTGGGGCTCTGACTACACGATTGGCTGTGATACGGCTGCCAACACGATTATCGATGCCATCAACAAGCTGCGCGATACGGCTTCGGCTCATCGCCGCGTCATTGTCCTCGAGGTCATGGGCCGCAACTGCGGCTGGCTCGCACTTGTTTCGGGCATTTCGGGCGGTGCGGAGTACATCCTGGTACCGGAAGAGGAGTACGATCTCGACGCCATCTGCGAAGACATGAAGGAAGCCTACAAGAAGGGCAAGCGTTACATTCTCGTCGTCGTGGCCGAGGGTGCCGGCAGCGGCCAGGAAATCGGCAAGCACATTGCCGAGAAGACGCAGCTCGATACGCGCGTATCGGTGCTCGGCCATATCCAGCGTGGGGGAGCTCCGTCGGTCATCGACCGCGTACGCGCCAGCCAGCTCGGCGAGCAGGCTGCTCTTGCACTGATTTCCGGTCTGTCGGATATCGTGTTCGGCTACAGCAAGGGCCGTGTCGTTTCGATCGACCTGCATGATGCCGTCAACAACAAGAAGGTTCTTGATCCGGACTATCTGCATCTCGCAAAGGTCCTGTTCTGATCGCAAGGATTTGCATAACGAAAGAGAAGCCCGCTTCCCATCCGTCATGGATGAGGAGGCGGGCTTCTTTTATACAGGGGATGTGACGATCGTGAGATGGCGGCGGGAGGGCTGCGCAACACTTCGCGAAGTCGGGCTGCTAAATCGATCTTTTTCCTTTTAAGGCAGCCTGCCAAAAGTGCGAAACGCGCTGCGCTTGAACGACGCACTTTTGACAGGAAGCTGGCAGGAAAAAAATCGATTCTTTACGCAGCGCGCCAACGCTTCGTTTTTGCGCAGCCCTCCCGCCGAAGGTTATGATATCCGCATCTTGAATAAGTAAGATTTATTCCGCTCCGACCATTTGTTTGGCGAGCTTGACGGCCTTTACGCCGTCGGCTGCGTAGGCGTCGGCACCGCAGGCATCGGCGTAGTCCTGGGTGACGGCGGCGCCGCCGATCATGACCTTCACGTCGAGCTGTTCATCCCGGAGTTTGGCGATGACTTTGTCAATCTGCGGCATCGTGGTCGTCATCAGTGCGGCGAGGCCGACGATGTCGGCCTGGTGTTCTTTAGCTGCCTGCACGATGGTATCGGCATCGACGTCCTTGCCGAGATCGATGACCTTGAAGCCGGAGTTGGCAAGCAGGGCTCCCGTGATGTTCTTGCCGAGGTCGTGGACATCGCCCTTGACCGTGGCAATGACGAAGGTGCCCTTGTCCGCTTCGGCACTGGCCGGGATGAGTTCCTTGAGCTTGTCGAAGGCGGCGCGCATGGTTTCTGCAGACAAGAGGACCTGCGGCAGGAACATGCGCCCGGAGCCGAAGTCTTCGCCGATTTCCGTCATGGCAGCGGTCAGGCCGTTTTCCGTGATCTCATTACCCGTCTTGCCCTCTTCGAGCGCCTTGATGACGAGGTCGACGATGATGTCTTTTTCGCCTTCGATGACGGCCTGCTTGATGGCCTCAAGGATTGGCAGGTTCGTCGTCTTCATCACGGCTGCTTTCTTGGGGACGGCGAGGTTGCTCTCGTCCTGACTGAAGGCCAGGCCGCAGGGATCGTCGCCGAGCAGGGCCGCACTGGCCTTGAGGGCTTTCTGCATGGATTCATCGTAGGGGTTCATGATTGGCGCATCGAGGCCGGCCACAAGGCACATGGCGAAGAAGGTGCTGTTGATGAGCGGCCGGTTCGGCAGGCCGAAGGAGATGTTGGAAAGGCCCATCGTGGAGGGGAAGCCCAGATGCTGGCGATAGAGATGCAGGGTACGCAGGACTTCGCGGCAGGCATTCTTGTCAGCCGATACGGTCATGACGAGGGCGTCGAGCAGGAAATCTCCGTCCTTGAGCCCGGCTTTCCGGGCGTTCTCGATGATGAACTGCACGGCCTTGAGGCGGTCGTCTGCCGTCTTGGGCACGCCGTCTTCGGTGATCGGCAGGCAGAGGATGGCAGCGCCGTATTTCTTGGCGAGCGGCAGGAAATCGCGGATGCGGGCATCCTCGGCGGAGACGGAGTTGATGAGCGCGCGGCCCGGATAGGCGCGCAGGCCGGCTTCGAGTGCTGCGGCGTCGTTCGTATCGATGGCGAGCGGTGCGTCGGTGAGCTGGGCAATCTCGGTTACAGCCTGCTTCATGGCTGTTACGGCATCGATGCCGGCAACGCCCATGTTGACGTCGAGAAGTCTGGCGCCGGCCTTCACCTGATTGACGGCTTCCTTCTTGACGGAGAGCAGCGATCCTTCGCGAATCTCGGCAGCGAGCTTCTTGCGGCCCGTCGGGTTGATGCGTTCGCCGATGAGGACGGTCGGCAGGTCTTTGTCGATGCAGACGGATTTGCTGCGGCTGGCCAGCCAGAGGCGCTGGGGGCGTGCGGCGCGTCTGGGTTCTTCACAGTCAGCGAGGGCTGAGGCGAGGGCGCGGATGTGCTCCGGCGTCGTGCCGCAGCAGCCGCCGAGGTAGGTGGCGCCGGCGGCGAGGAGCTTCGGTGCCCAGCTGCCGAAGTCCTCCGGTCCCATCGGGAAGTGCGTTTCGCCGTCGACGAGCTGCGGCATGCCGGCGTTCGGCTGTACGCTGATCGGACAGTCGCAGTTCTCGGCAAGTATTTTGACGATTGGCACGAGCTGTTCCGGTCCGAGTGAGCAGTTGACGCCGATGATGTCGGCGCCCATGGCCGAGAGGATGATGGCGGCGGACTGCGGGTCCGTGCCCGTGACGGTACGGCCGTCATCGCTGTAAGTCAGCTGGCAGATGACGGGGACGTTGGGCGCGACATCCTTGGCGGCGAGCAGCGCGGCGCGCATTTCCTGGATGTCGATGCAGGTTTCGATGATGAAGTAATCGACGCCGGCCTCGGCGAGAGCAGCGGCCTGCTCGTGGAAGCAGGCATAGGCTTCTTCAAAATCGAGATCGCCGAGCGGGCTGATGAAACGGCCCGTCGGGCCCATGGAGCCGGCAATCTTTGCTTTTTCGCCTGCCGCTTCCCGGGCAATCCGCACGGCGGCGGCGTTGAGCTCTGCCACGCGGTCCTCGAGGCCGTAATGGTCGAGTTTGAGGCGGCTCGCGCCGAAGGTATTCGTCTCGATGATGGTCGCACCGGCTTCGATATATGCGCGGTGGATACCAAGGACGACTTCCGGATGCTCGATGTTCATGAGCTCAGGGCAGCCGCCTGGTTTGAGCCCGCCGGCCTGCAGCATGGTGCCCATGGCACCGTCAAAGATATGGATCATGGTAACGCTCCTTATTGTTCATTCAGTTTCGCGGCTTATATATGTATTATTTTATAACCATACTATGTTAGTATGCATTATATGTCAAGAAAAATTCGTTCCTTTGCGTCATTTTATTTATCCCTGTCTGCGTGAAGGACAGTCTTTCTTGCCGCACGCAGCGCAGCCCCTGGCTTCGTGAGCATCTGCTTCCGGGGTGGTGTGCTTTTCTTCTTTATAAAGGCCGATGATGGCCGTGACGCTCTTGCGCGGCATGAGCATCTTGGACTCAGAAAGGGTGATGCCGATCGTCTCGCAGCGTGTCAGGCGGATGAGCTCAGGCTGCTGGTCGAGCGGCCAGTCGCCGTAGCCCGGACTGAAACGCCAGCGCATGCCATAGCCCTGTGCCGCCATCTTGGGTTTGATGGCCCGTTCCATGCCGTCGGCCAGCTGCTCGACGGCCGTGGTCGCTGCGGCATCGAGCAGCACGCTGGAGGCGTACTCACCATCGGCAAAGCGTTTCGTGACCATGTCCTCGATATCATCGCCGACCGTGACGGCCAGCAGGATGACCTTGTCGCAGCCGGCGAGATGCTTGCCGATTTTTGCGCCTTCGATGTGAAAGGGGGGATCGGCCAGGACTTCCTGCTTCTCGCAGTCGTAGTCGTAGAGCTGCCAGATACCCTGCGGCTTGGCGAGCAGGCGCGCATCCTGACAGGCCTCTTCAATGAGG
The DNA here is from genome assembly GCF_003458855.1 of Mitsuokella sp. AF21-1AC. Classification (NCBI taxonomy): domain Bacteria; kingdom Bacillati; phylum Bacillota; class Negativicutes; order Selenomonadales; family Selenomonadaceae; genus Mitsuokella; species Mitsuokella sp. AF21-1AC. Next base: position 86,658 of record NZ_QRVW01000007.1, on the reverse strand, counting down.
GCTTCGTCGAAGTTCTTGGCACGCATGAGCCCTGCGTAGCGCCGGGTTTCCTTGGGATCAATCGTGAGCAGTGGGGCATTGTAGACGGGCATGAGAAAACCTCCTCAGGAAAATTTTTTATGTTGTTTCACGTGAAACAATAGCATTTTTCACCAATTCATTATATTATATGGTATAGGAAAAAATTGCCCATATGTATGGTAGCCACGTGCTGTGGCATTCGTCGTTTACAAATGTTACAATGTAACAATTATACTGATTCCGGGGTCTTTTTACAAGGAATAATGTATCGATATTCCTGACAGGCCGTGGTCTGGGGCAAATTCTAGGAAAGTGGTGAACTATGTGGCAAAAATCATTGCAGTAGCCAATCAGAAAGGCGGCGTCGGCAAGACGACGACTTCCGTCAACCTGGCGGCATGCCTGGCGGAGAAAGGCAAGAAAATCCTGCTGGTGGACTGTGATCCGCAGGGCAATGCCTCCAGTGGCTATGGCATCGATAAATCCGCGCTCGATACGACCATCTATCAGGTGATCATCGAGGGCACGCCGATTGAACAGGCGCTTGTACATACGGAATTCCAGGTGGATGTCCTGCCGGCCAATATCGAACTGGCGGGGGCTGAGGTAGAGCTCGTGGCAGCCATCTCGCGTGAGACGCGCCTCAAGCGGGCTCTCGATACCGTAGCCGGGGCTTACGATTACATCATCATCGACTGCCCGCCTTCGCTGGGGCTCCTGACGCTCAATTCCCTGGCAGCGGCGGATTCGGTGCTCATGCCGATTCAGTGCGAGTTCTATGCATTGGAAGGTGTCTCGCAGCTCATGAATACGATTGAGCTCGTGCGTTCCAATCTCAATGCCGGCCTGGAGGTCGAAGGCGTGCTCATGACGATGTACGATTCCCGCACGCGTCTGGCTGAGCAGGTCGTGGCCGAAGTACGGGAAACATTTGGGGAACTCGTCTACAAGACGATGATTCCGCGTACGGTGCGGCTCAGTGAAGCGCCGTCGTACGGCGAACCGATCATCTATTACGATAAGCGCTCCAAGGGTGCGGATACCTACCGCCAGCTGGCAGAAGAGGTGATGGCTCATGGCAAGTAAGGGGCATGGCGGCCTTGGCAAGGGACTGGGAGCCCTGCTCAAGGACCGCAAGATCACGCCGGCCAGAGATCAGGTGCAGGAAATCCCGGCAGCTGATATACAGGCCAACCGTTATCAGCCTCGTCAGGAATTTGATGAAGGGGCTCTCGAGGAGCTCCGCGCATCCATCCAGCATTACGGCATATTGCAGCCGCTCATCGTGCGCCGGCTGACTGAGCACGGCTATGAGCTCATAGCCGGGGAGCGCCGCCTGCGTGCGGCACGCCTGGCCGGCCTCGTGAAAGTGCCCGCGCTTGTGCGTGAGTACAATGATGCGGAGGTCAGTGAGATTGCCCTGATCGAGAACATCCAGCGTGAGAACCTCAATGCGATTGAGGAGGCGCGGGCGTACGAACGCCTCATGCAGGATTTCCATCTGACGCAGGAGGTCATTGCGCAGAAGATCGGCCGCAGCCGTTCACATGTTGCCAATTTCCTGCGGCTGCTGCGCCTGGCACCCGACATTCAGGATGATGTCGCGAGCGGCGATTTGTCGATGGGGCAGGCCAAGCCGCTGCTCGCGCTTGACGACATGGATTTGCAGCGTCAGGCTGCCGCGTTTATCCGCGAGCATGGCAGCTCAGCCCGGCAGGCCGAGGAACTCGTGCATAAGCTGCTTGAGAACCCGGCGTATCTTCAGTCCCTGTCTGGGGCGAAAGTAGAGCAGGCGGCGAATGACGGGCAGAGCGGGCGCAATCCGGACGCCTTCCTCGAAGCTGCGGCGAACCGTCTGGTCGAGGCCCTCGGCACGAGTGTGCACATTCGTCCGGGACGCAAAAAAAGCCGCATCGAGATCGAATTTTATTCAGAAGACGATCTGGAACGGCTGCTGGAACTCCTGACCAGGCAGGAGAATCCTCCTGCTCCGTCGGCCGGAGGACCAAAGGATTTCGTGGTTTGATCCATGATGTTTCACGTGAAACATCGTTGTTATACATTCTAAGGAGTTTTCAAGAAGAAAATGGATATTCAGGTAATCACCAAACTTGCACTCGATAATATCGTCGTAATCGTTGCGGCCCTGGGCATTCTGGCCCTGCTGCTGCTTTTGCTGACCATCAATCTCTACATGAAGGTCAATTACATGAAGAAGCGGTACCGCAAGATGATGACGGGCGCTGATGGGTCGAATCTGGAACGCATGCTGATCGGGCATATCAATGAGATGAAGGCCGTGGCTGAGGAGAATGAACGCATCAAGCAGGAAAATGAGCGCCTTGATGCCCTGCTGCAGCTGGCCATCACGCGTGTCAGCGTCGTGCGTTTCCGTGCGTTTGACGACATGGGCAGCGACCTCAGCTATGCGGTCGCTTTGCTGGATTCACACAACAACGGCGTCATCCTCACGAGTATTTTCGGCCGTGAGGATTCGCGCAGCTACGTCAAGCCTGTGGAGAACGGAACGTCCACGTATGCACTGATGGCAGAGGAACAGCAGGCTCTTGATGAGGCCATGGGGAAAGTTGCGGCAGAGGCCTGAATGGAAAAATAATGTTTTGAATTGGAATGAACCTTATGCTATAATAAAGCATAAGGTTCATTTTTCGTCATTTGATCAGTTGTAATCCAGGGAGAGTAAGGGTCCGTGGATTATTTTTGTTTTTGGAGGTTCGGTTTTTTGGATAACGATAATAAGGAAGAGAAACAGCCGGAACAGGCGGCTGCCGCTGAGAAGCAGAAGGCAGAGCAGCCGAAGGCAAAACCGAAGAAGAAGCAGACCATCTATACAATCAAGCTCATACCGGATGACAAGGGCGATGTCAAGAGCATCCGCCTTTCGGCACGCATGCTCAAGTACGGGGCAGCCTCGCTGGCCGCAGGTGCACTGCTGTTTGTCGGCGCCTTCAGCTATTCGGTTTACAGCACGTTCGTCAATCAGAATGGCGCTTCGGAAATCCGCGAGCTCCGGGAAGTCAACAATATCCAGCAGGAACAGCTGCTGCAGCTCTCGAAGAAGGCCAATGCGCTGCAGGACCAGCTCGATCAGCTGACGCAGCTGGAATCGGATTTGCGCCGCATGTCGGGCGCCGGCCCTGCAGAGGATGATGCCGGACAGATGGATAACAGCAGCGACGGCACGCATGATGGCCAGGGCGGCCCACATGTGACGCCGGATCTGGAGAATGTCAGCGCGGCACTCGACAATCTCGAGAAGGATGTCGCCAAGCGCCGCGAATCCCTGTTGGCCCTGCAGGAGCAGCTCAAGCAGCAGCAGGAGCAGTTGGGCATGGCCGCGGGTTCCTCGCTGCCGGGCATGACGACGATGGCCGGTGTATCCATCACGACGCCTTCCATCTGGCCGGCACGCGGCGATGTGAGCTCGCCGTTCGGCCTGCGCTGGAACGGTTCGGACTTCCATCCGGGCATCGATATCGCCAATGATATGGGCACGCCGATTGTTGCAACGGCGGATGGTGTCGTCACGACGGCCGGCTGGAATTCGGGCGGCTACGGCAATATGGTCGACATCGACCATGGCAATGGCATCATGACGCGTTACGGCCATGCGATGCAGGTCGTCGTCTCGGCCGGCCAGCATGTACGCCGCGGCCAGATCATTGCCTACATGGGCAGCACGGGGTTCTCGACGGGCCCGCACGTCCACTATGAAGTCCGTGTCAATGGTTCGCCGGTCAATCCGGTGGGTTATCTCTAAGCCATATCGGTTCTGGATTGACAGTGAATCCCGCACAAACTTGTTTGTTCGAGTTTGCGCGGGATTTTTTTGTATTCTTTTTCATACAAGTATAAACAAAAAAAAATAATTATGGGAAGCGTGGTATTCATGTATACATGTTACATTCCGGTTGACATAGCAAGTATACATTTTTATAATAGAAGTTACGTAACCCAATATGCATTGTAAAAATACATTTGTGTGTATATAGAAGGAGAGACCGCCATGTGTCGGATAGGTTCAATCAAGAGTAAAGTACCCATTCAGCCATCCAAGGCACTTCACCTGATGCTGCCGCAGCAGGAAGGGCACGACAATTCTGGTTTCGCCATGGTCATGCAGGACCTGTACGGAATCTTTTCCAATTATAAGGACAAGCCGCTGCTGTCGCTGGCTTGCACGCAGCGCGGCGCGCAGCTCGTGGAGGAGTATATGGATGCCCATAACTTCATCCAGCTGGCCGAGTGGATCCCGGTGCCGGATAAACGTCCGGGCCTTGATATCAAGGCGATGCCGTACTACATCTTCCGCAATTACGATTATCCGGAGGATGCCGAACACATGACGAAGGAGCAGAAGGAAGACCTGCTGCTCGATACGCGCCTGGCACTGCGCAAGCTGCTCGAGAAAGAGGATGCCGGCTTTGTTTATTCCTTCTGGCCGGATGTGCTGACGCTCAAGGAGATCGGCGATCCGCGCGATATCGCGACGTATTTCCATCTCTGGGACGACAATGGCTGCCTCGTGGCGAAATCCATCGTGGCCCAGTGCCGTCAGAACACGAACTACGACATCGTCCGCTATGCGGCGCATCCGTTCTTCCTGCAGGGCTACACGCTCTGCGCCAACGGTGAGAATACGTTCTACACGAAGAACAAGGAATTCCAGAAATCCCTGCACCGCGGCTACATCGGCTTTGAGTCCGATTCCCAGTGCTTCCTCAATACGCTCCATTACGTCCATCACGAACTCAAGTGGCCGCTGACGTATTACAAGCACGTCATCACGCCGCTGCCGTTCGAGGAGATCGCCGAGCGTCCCGACAAGGATGTGCTCATCGCGATCCGTCAGAGCCTCGCGAACCTCGAGATCAACGGCCCGAACACCATCATCGGCGTCCTGCCGGACATGAAGATGATTACCTGCTGCGATTCCAAGAAGCTGCGCCCCGTCGTGGTCGGACGCACGGATGATATGGTAGCCATCTCGTCGGAGGTCTGCGGCCTCAATGAAATCATGCCGGATCGTGACCAGACGCAGGATATCTATCCGAATGAACGTGAAATCGTCGTCATCGACAATGACCTGGAGGTACAGAGATGGAAGCAGTAAAGACTCAGGATGTGGGCGTCAACGATCTGCCCTGGAAAATAGAATACGATCCCTCGCGTTGTACGATGTGCGGCAGCTGCGTGGCCAGCTGTTCCTTCAAATCCATCAAGGTCAGCGTGGAGCGCCGCGACATGACCATTTCGGAGAGCACGCAGCCGGAGCCAAAGCATTTGCATGCGGCCCGTCCGGTCATCAAGCAGGTGGCGAGCCTCACGGATTTCTGCCGTGGCTGCGGCATCTGCGAGAAGGTCTGCCCGAACAATGCCATTCGCCCCGTGCGCAACCCGGATACGAGAAAGACGCTGCTCTCGAAGGATCATGGCCCCATCAAGCGCGGCGGCCGCACGAACCTCAATGCACAGCGCACGCTCGATTCCATCGTCGTCGGCCGCATCTCGCAGATGACGGACCCGTCGCTCGATGCTGCGCGCCATACCTTTGATATCCGCTCGCCGTTCGGTCGCGTGCTCTCGGCCAAGGAACTGCCGTTTGCCATCAAGGATGGCAAGCTCGTCGAGACGAAACACACGCCGCCGGTTCACTGGATCTACCCGTTGATTTTCTCGGATATGTCCATCGGTGCTCTCTCGACGCGCGCCTGGGAGGCCGTGGCTCTCGCCGTCGGCTACCTCAATGAGAAATGCGGCCTGCCGGTACGCATGAGCTCTGGTGAAGGCGGCATGCCGGTAAAACTCCTCGAATCGGATTACCTCAAATACTTCATCATCCAGATCGCATCCGGTCACTTCGGCTGGAACCGCATCATCAAGGCCATGCCGCACATGAAGACGGATCCTGCCGGCATCCTCATCAAGATTGGCCAGGGTGCAAAACCGGGTGATGGCGGCCTGCTGCCGGAGGCAAAGGTGGCCGAGCATGTCCAGGCCATCCGCGGTGTACCGAAGGCGACGCTCGCTTCGCCGCCGAACCATCAGGGCCTGTACTCCATCGAGGAATCCGTCCAGAAGATGCATCTCTCGATGAATGCGGCCTTCGGCTTCCGTGTGCCGGTTGCCATCAAGTGCGCGGCTTCGGCCACGTCGGTATCGGTCTACAACAATCTGCTGCGCGATCCGTACAAGATCTGCGGCGGCTTCTTCATCGACGGCATCCAGGGCGGCACGGGCGCGGCCAACGAAGTCTCGCTCGACCATACAGGCCATCCGGTCGTCTCGAAGATCCGCGACTGCTATCTCGCAGCCGTCAAGCAGGGCCTGCAGGGACAGATTCCCCTCTACGGCGGCGGCGGTATCGGCATGACGGGCAATGCCGCAGCTGATGCCTTCAAGATGATGTGCCTCGGTGCCAACGGCGTCTTCGTCGGCAAGATCCTCATCCAGCTCCTCGGCTGCATCGGCAATGAGCAGGGCCGCTGCAATTCCTGCAATACGGGCAAGTGCCCGATGGGCATCTGCTCGCAGGATCCGCGTCTCGTCAAGCGCCTTGACATCGACCGCGGTGCACAGAAAATCGTCGATTACGTACTGGCCTTCGACGCCGAGCTCAAGAAACTCATGGCGCCAATCGGCAACAGCTCGCTGCCAATCGGCCGCAGCGATGCGCTCGTTTCCACGGACAAGGCCGTGGCGGACAAGCTTGGTATCCAGTACGTTTGCTGATAGCAGGAGGAGAGCTTAATGTTTAAGATAGACACCATGAAAGGGCATGAACGCATGTCCACCCAGGACCTGCTCCTGGCCATCGGCGAAGCCGTCAAGCAGGGCGAGACGGACTTTGAGATCAAGGCTTCCGGTCAGCACGACATCGGCGGTCCGCTCTGGCATCCGGAAGGCAAGAAGCTGCACTTCCATGTCTGGAACGCCGGCCAGCGTGCCGGCTCCATGTGCCTGCCGGGCACGGAAATCATCATCGAGGAATCGACCTCAGCCGATGTCGGCTGGCTCAACGCCGGGGGTATCATTACGGTACGTGGCGATGCCGGCGATACGGCAGGTCACTGCTCCTCGGGCGGCAAGATCTTTATCGGCGGCCGCGGCGGCACGCGTACGGGTTCCCTGATGAAGCACGATCCGCTCTATGAGGAGCCGGAACTCTGGATCCTCAAGAATGTCGGCTCGTTCTCCTTCGAGTTCATGGGTGGCGGCAAGGCCGTCGTCTGCGGCTACGACAGCGAGCAGTTCGAGTCCGTACTCGGCGAGCGCGCCTGTGTCGGCATGGTCGGCGGCGTCGTCTACGTGCGCGGCCCGATCGGCACGCATCCGGCCGACATCATCTGCTCGGACCTTGACGATGACGACATTGCCTTCCTCGCAGGCGGCATGGAGGATTTCCTCGCGCATATCGAGCGTCCGGAACTCCTGAAGGAGCTGACGGACTGGAGCCAGTGGCACAAGCTGCGCCCGCTGACGGCTGCTGAGCGCAAGCCGAAGGCAGCGCCGGATCTCCACGCTTTCCGCCTCAAGGAATGGGTCAAGGGCGGCATTTTCTCGGATGTCGCACACGATGATTTCGAGGTTCACAATACGATCTGCACGGGCCTTTACCGTCTGCGCGTGCCGAGCTGGGACAATGCGAAATTCGCGGCACCCTGCGAATTCAACTGCCCGACGGGCATCCCGACGCAGCGCCGCTACGATCTCATCCGCATGGGCCGCCTCGAAGAGGCCATCCAGCTTGAGCTCGATTACACGCCGTTCCCCGGCTCGGTCTGCGGCTCGGTCTGCCCGAATCCCTGCATGGATGCCTGCACGCGCGGCACGATTGATGAGCCCATCCAGATCGGTGACCTCGGCTACAGCTCCGCCTTTGCCAAGGTGGAACCGCCGAAGACGAAGACCGGCAAGAAGATCGGCATCATCGGCGGCGGCGTCGCCGGCCTCTCGACGGCCTGGCAGCTCGCCCGCAAGGGCCATGAGGTCACGGTCTACGACGATGCTGACCACATTGGCGGCAAGCTCGAACAGGTCATCCCGCGTGGCCGTCTCTCACACGAATTGCTCGAATCCGAGCTCAAGCGCATTGAGAGCGTCGGCGTCAAATTTGTTCCGGGCTGCAAGGTAGACCGTGAGAAATTTGACAAGATCCGCGAGAGCAGCGATGCTGTCGTCGTCGCTACGGGCGGCACGAAATCCCGCTTCTTCCCGTGGGAGGGCGTGGAGCATCTGACGATGGGCCTCGAGTACCTCAAGGCCATCAACCGCGGCGAGCACCCGAAAACGGGAAGGAAGGTCGTCGTCATCGGCGCCGGCAACTCCGGCATGGATACGTGCCGCGGCGCCTATGAGATGGGCGCGGAATCCGTCATCGCCGTCGATGTCCAGAAGCCGGCGGCGTTTGCCAAGGAAATCGCTTATTTCGAGGGACTTGGCGGCAAGATCGTCTGGCCGTTCTTCACGAGCAGGATCACGCCCGAGGGCGTATATGGCAATGACGGCCGCTTCATCGAAGCGGACCAGGTCATCGTCTCCATCGGTGAGGAGCCGGTCCTCGACTTCCTGCCGGAGGATGAGGGCATCGAATACTTCCGCAAGAGCTGGCTTGTGCCGAAGAAAGACCTTTCCATCATGGACGGCGTCTTCACGGCCGGTGATACGATCAAGCCGGGCCGCCTGACGGATGCGATCGGCAGCGGCCGCAAGGCCGCCTGGTTCGTTGACCAGTACGTCATGGGCAAGCCTGCCCAGCCGTTCCCTGAGAAGCCGCAAATCCCTGCAGAGCGCCTTTCCAAGGCGTATTTCGATAAATGCCATCACTGCCTGCTCGGCGACCCCGTCAGCGATCATACGCGCTGCGTGAGCTGCGGTACCTGCCGTGACTGCAAGATGTGCCTCGAGTCCTGCCCGGAGAAGGCCATCACGCGTGTCGAGAAGGAAGACGGCTCGTGGGAGTACGTGTCCGACCCGAACCGCTGCATCGGCTGCGGCATCTGTGCCGGTGTCTGCCCCTGCGGTGTCTGGACAATCCAGGACAATCCGGAAAAGATCCCGATGTACTCCACGGGCGCCAAAGCCTGAGGCATATCGGAGCACATGCAATAAAAAATCAGCCTTTCCGCTGCGAAGTGGAAAGGCTGATTTTGTTTCACGTGAAACATCTGTAAAACATCTGCGCCTGGCTGTCAGGCATTCCTGCCATGGATACCGGTCAGGCGGATTTCTTTCTGTGCCGCATCCATATCCTTGAACTCGCGCATCCTGCTGGTGAGCAGGAAGATGCCGAAGAGCAGGGCCGTGATATCGGCAGCCGGTACGGCGAGCCAGACGCCGGAGAGCCCGAACATCCGGGGCAGGGTCAAAAGGAAGAAGACGATGCCGAGCAGGTTGCGGGCAAACGACATCAGCGCGGATGTGCGGCCGTCTGAGATGGCCGTGAAGAAGCCGGAGATGAAGAGGTTGAACCCGCAGAGCAGGAACGTGAAGGAGAAGAGCGCAAAGCCCTGGCGCGTGAGCTCGCAGACGTGGCCGCCCTGCGGCAGGAACAGCGAGACGAGCGGCTCAGCAAGCAGATGCGAGAGGCTGAAGGAGAGCAGCGCACCGCCCGCGATGATCGTCAGGCTCAGGCGGACGAGGCGGCGCAGCTCCTTAAAGTCCCGCGCACCGAAGCGGTAGGAGAAAATCGGGGCGACGCCGTTCGTAAAGCCCATGTAGACGGCTGTCAGCAGCATCTCGGCATAGAGGATGACGGAGATGGCCGCGACGCCGTCGGCGCCGGCATAGCGGAAGGTCAGGATGTTGAACAGGAAGGTCGTGATGCCGACCGAGAGCTGCGTGATGAGTTCTGAGCTGCCGTTGTACATGGCCTGCCCGAGTGCGGACCATTCCATGCGCGGGCGCGCGAAATGCAGGATGCGGCTGTAACGCTGGAAGTAGATCAGTCCGATGGCAGCCGCCAGCACGTCGGCAAGGCCGGTTGCCAGTCCGGCGCCCATTACGCCGAGGCCGAGATGGGCGAGGAACAGGTAATCGAGCCCGGCATTGGTCAGGCCGGCGAGTACGGAGACGATGAATCCCTGGCTGGGGCGGCCGTCTGCGATGAAGAAGGCATTGAAGAGAATCATGAGCGCAGCGAACGGGAAGAACGGCAGGAGCGCGTAGAGATAGCTGCGGCAGTCGTTGAGGAGTTCGGCGGAGGAACCGAGCAGGAAGAGAAGACTGTCTCCTGCGGCAAAGGCCAGCAGCGCCAGTACGCCTGAGAAGACGGCCGTGGCGATGGTGAGCATGGTGAAGCGCCGCCGCGCGGCCTCAGGCTCGCCTTCGCCGAGATTCTTGGCGACGAGGGCAGAACCGCCTGAGGCCAGCATGATGGCCAGCCCCAGTACGAGATTGATGGCCGGGTAGACGATATTGGAGGCGGCGAGCGCGTCGCTGCCGGCATAGCGGCCGATGAAGATGCCATTGGTCACGGTATAGAGGGAGATGATGATCATCATGCCGATGGACGGTGCTGCAAAGCGCAGCAGAGATTTCAAAGTGAAGTGACGTCCCAGCGGTGATGCGGTTGCAAGAATTTGTGACATGATATCGCAGTCCTTTCTGGTGAATGAAGCTTATGTAAGCTTGTGCTATAATTATCGTAAAGTATCCAGCAACTGTAATGTCAATAGGGAGGTAAAAAATGACGCATAAGATGGGGTTTCGCACGGGAGAATTCGCCAGGATCTGCGGCGTCAACAAGCGCACGCTGCATTACTATGATGAACAGGGGATCTTCTCGCCGGATCATGTGGAGGAAAACGGCTATCGCAGTTATGCCGTGCGGCAGCTCTATCCGTTTATCATGATCCGCATGCTGCGCCAGATGGGGCTTGATTTGTCAGAAATCAAGAGCTATATGGCCGCGCGCAGTCCCGAGCGGCTCGAGAAGCTGCTGGCCAGTCAGGAGGAATGGCTGCAGCAGGAACTGCGGCGCCTGCAGGACATGAAGCGCATGGTGGAAAATCAGCGTGCCATACTCGCACATGCCCGCTCGATTGTCTGCGACCGGGTGATGGAGGAGGAGATGTCCGCCATGCCGCTTGTCTATTCGTCACCCGTGCGCGCTGCCATGGCCGCAGAGGACTGGAATGGCGTCGAGCGCATCATCATGGAGCATATGCGCTATATCCTTACGAACGGGCTCAACACAGGCTATGGCTTTGGTGCACTGGTGGCCCGGGACGATTTCCTGGCGCCGGGACAGGAAACGCTCATCACGCGGTTTTTCACGCTTACGGACAAAAGCCTGGAGCATGTTCCGGCAGAAATTGCCGCCGTGCGTTCGGCGGGCCGCTACCTCGTGACGTATTTCAAAGGCGATTATATGGATACATCTGCTGCTTACGGCCGCCTGCGCGCTTATCTGGCTGCGCATCCGGAGATTTCTCCCGGTCCATATTCGTATGAAGAAAGCATCCTCGAGGATCTCAGCACGGCGGATCCGGACGAATATATCACGCGCATTGCCGTACCAGTTCTGCCATAATGAAAGGTCTGCTTGTTTTTCATGCGGCACACTGTTATGATAAAAGAAAGACAAGTATATTTTTTATATCTGAATAGTATAAATATCATATTTTAAAAATATGAAGGCGAGGATATATGGATTTAAAACAACTTCATTATTTCCTGACAATCGTGGAAGAACGGCAGATCACGGCAGCGGCCAGGAAGCTGCATATGGCGCAGCCGCCGCTCAGCAATCAGATGAAACTCCTGGAGTCTGAGCTTGGCATGAAGCTCTTTGAACGGGGCCCGCATCACATCGAGCTGACGGATGCCGGGCGCATGCTGGCCCGCCGCGCGCGGCAGCTTCTGGATATGGCGGATACAACCAGGCGCGAGATCGATGATCTGCGGCGGGGACTCAGCGGCACGCTGACGCTGGGCACGGTATCGTCCTCGGGCAATATCCTGCTGAGCCCCGGCATGCAGAAATTCCGTCAGGCATACCCGGGCATCCATTTCGAGATTTACGATGGCAATACGTATCAGCTCATCGACATGCTGGAAAAGGGCATCATTGAAATCGGCATTGTCCGCACGCCGTTCAACGCTGCGCGCTTCAACTGCCGCTACCGCCGCCCGGAGCCCATGATCGCGGCGATGGCCGCGGCGCTTGACTGGGCGCCGGAGCGCGACGTCATCGCGCTTCACGAGCTGGCGGCCAAGCCGCTGATCGTCTACCGCCGTTTCCATCAACTGATCCAGGATGCATGCGCGGCGCATGACTTTTCTCCTGATATTTACTGCCGCAATGATGATGCGCGCACGACCATCCTCTGGGCGAATGCCGGGCTTGGCGTGGCCATTGCGCCGGCTGGAGCCGTGGATCTCGCCGCGCATGAGAACCTGCACATCAAGCGGATTGAGGAGCCCGCGCTCAGAACGAGGCTGGCGGCCATATGGCCGCGCGACAAATACCTCTCTTCGCTGGCCGAGCGCTTCCTGGCACAGTTTTAACAGAAATCCAACAGCCATCTAAGCCGAATGCAAGGCGGCTCCCGTATACTGCAATCATCAAAAGAGAACACACTCTCGTTACAAGAAAGGGAGAGATTATCATGATGAAGTGGAAAAAAGGGATTGCCGCCGTACTGGTCGGCATCATGAGCTTTGGCATCCTGAGTACGACGCTTTCGGCCTCGGCAGAGGCTGCCAGCCACCGCAACTACGATCCGCCGCGCATTGAGCAGGATCATGACCGCGACCTGCATAAGCCGCAGCCGCCGAAGCGCACGCACCGCAAGGAGACGAAAAAGAGCTACTCCACGGGTGAAATGGCAACGGCTGCCGTTGTCGGCGCTGTCGTCGGCGCTGTCCTTGCCAAGAACACCTGACGGGCAGGATAGCCGCAGAGAACAAAACGCCGCTTTTGACGGCAAAGATGATCATGCATTTGGATTGAGAGGGTTTGATATGATGAAAGAGAAGCGTTGGCAGAAGGGCCTGACGATGATGATGGCGGGTTTCATGGCATTGGGGGTGGCAAGCACGTCGTTTGCGGCATCGGCAAAGGATGCAGGACGTGAGCCGGCGGATTACAATCAGCAGATCCAGAAGGATCCGCAGATTCAGCCGAACCAGACCAGCGATAAAAACGATAAAAATAAATCGGCAGCGCAGAAGGAAAAAGCTCCGGCTGTGGAGAATAACAAGAATACGACAAAGAATCCGGTCCCGGAGCGCAATGCGCAGCAGAATGCCAAGGCGCCGGCTCGGAATGATGCCAAGAATCCGGCTCCGGAGGAAGTTGCTTCTTCCAAGGACAAGAAGGCAGCGAATGTAGTCAGGAACGCGCAGAAAGAGGCAACGACGGCCGCTGTCATCAAGCCGGCTGCCGGTCTTCTTTCCTGAATGAATCGGCTCCGATGAGCCGCCAAGTGACATTGCATATAGAGAATTAAAAACCGCTATTCCGGAAAGGACGGCGGTTTTCTTTTTTGTTGACAAGGAAGGATGGGGATACTATGAGTTTGAAACGTTACGTATTGACGATGCTGGCCGTCAGCGCCCTGACCGTGCCGTTTGCGCCGGGGATCAGCCAGGCTGCGGCGGCAGATGCCTCGGTGCAGGCCGTGCCGGCCGCTGCCGTGGCGAAGACGGCCGTACAGGAGACGAGCGTTGCTGCCGCGACGACAAAGACGGCTGCGGCCGCCAAGCAGAAGACGTACAGCCTGAAATTCGATAAGAATGCCTATACGAAGGAAACGCTGAAGCTAAATGGCGAAGATGTCGCGTTTCGCGCTTACCGCAACATCGTTTACGTATCGAAACCGGCTTCCGTGGAAGCAGAATCGATGAGCATCTTCATCCCCGAGGCTTATTTCAAGGCTGGCGGTACGGTCAACGGCTATACGAAAAAGACGGCCCCGATTTTCCTGCCGAATGGCGTGGGCGGCTACATGCCGGGCGAGATCAAGGAGCCGAGCGCCAATGACCGTATGAGCGGCGGCGCCAATGCATCGCTCGTCGCGCTCTCCAAGGGGTATGTTGTCGCCGCACCTGCAATCCGCGGCCGTACGACGGTGGGGACGGACGGCACGACGTATGTCGGCAAGGCACCGGCGCTGATCGTCGATTACAAGGCGGCTGTGCGCTACCTGCGCTACAACAAGGGACGCCTGCCGGCCGGCGATACGGAAAAGATCATCTCAAACGGCACGAGTGCCGGCGGTGCGCTCTCAGCCCTGCTGGGCGCAACGGGCAACAGCCGGGATTATGATGCGGAGCTCAAGGCAATCGGTGCGGCCAGTGAGCGTGATGATATCTTCGCTTCTCAGGATTACTGTCCGATTACCGACCTCGACCATGCGGACATGGCCTATGAGTGGATGTTCAATGGCGTCAACGAGGCCTATCAGAGCAGCGGCGTCATGATGCCGCTGATGAAACCGGGTGCAGGAACGAACATGGATGGTGCCGATGGCAAGCTGCCGCCGCTGGGAGCCATGCCGGAGGCAGGTGACGGAGCAACGGATACCGTGACGAACCGTCCGGACAATGCGCCGACGGAGACGGCCGCCGCCACGCCGCTCACCGATGCGCAGAAGGTGGCGTCGGGCCAGCTCAAGGCGCTCTACCCGGCGTACATCAACAGCCTGAACCTCAAGGATGCCGATGGCGAGGCTCTGACGCTCGAGAAGGACGGCACGGGCAGCTTTGCTGACTACATCAAGTCCATTTATGCGGCTTCTGCACAGACGGCGCTCGATGCCGGTGAGGATCTTTCTGACCTTGACTGGCTGACCATTGAAGACGGCAAGGTCGTAGACGTCGATCTCACGAAGTATGCGCCATGGGCAACGCGGCTCAAGGCCACGCCTGCCTTTGACAAATTCGACCTGAGCTCGGGTGAGAACGATGAATTCGGCACGACGGCGAATGAGCCGCGCGACTTCACGGGCTTCTCGCTGACGCGCACCACGAAGCCCGGCACGAAGCTGGCCCCGTGGGAGGACATCAAGCGCCTGAACCCGCTCTACTATATCGGTCAGAAAGGCGTGACGGTTGCCCCGCACTGGCGCATCCGCCACGGCGCGAAGGACCGCGATACCTGCCTGGCCGTGCCGGCGGTACTGGCGCTCAAGCTGCAGAATGCCGGCTATGATGTCAACTTTGCCTCGCCGTGGGGCAAGGGTCATGCAGGCGATTACGACCTCGACGAACTCTTCGCCTGGGCCGACCAGATCTGCAAAGCCGGCAGCAAAAAATAAAGAGCTGCTGCACACATATGTTGAGAAAAGCACTCGCTGAACAAGCGGGTGTTTTTTATGCTGCAACGGCGGATAAAAGAGAATATTGTCTTTTCATGACAAAAAGTCGCCCTTTCGTGCCATTTTGCTCCACGCGTTTTTTTAGCGGTTTATGATGATTCTACAAGAAGACGAAAAGAGCAAATTCATCTGAGATAAAACAAGAATCCACGGACAACGGGAGGCTCAGAAGATGAAAAAAAGGAACCATGAAATGATGAAATGCGGTTATCTGTCCAGCAGGGGGGGGACAGTATAAAAAATACGGCAAAGCCGCCAAACGCCAGCTGGCACTGGCCGTGGTGGCAAGCTTGATGATGGGCGGCACTCCGGTTTTTGCTGAGACTTATGTTATCCCATATGACTATGAAGGCCATCATGAGTCAAAGTATTCTTCTGGGAATGTTGTGATAGTAGATAATACAGAGGCGGTCATTTCCAATCGCAACGATACATCTGCTCCTGAGCAGAAAATCAGCAAAGGGGATGGCTGGCAAAGTATTTATGGATATCAAGGCAGTGAGAAGGAGACATCCGGAAATACCGTGACCGTTACGGGGACTACCGTCAGTAATTATATCTCGGGCGGCGGTACTGGAACATCGAAAAATAACAAGGTAATTGTTGACAGCACGACGAATGAATCCATTATCGCCGGCGGTACTTCCGATGAGGGCGATGCTTCTTCGAATGAAGTCACCGTACAAAACAATAGTAAAACGCAGGCGGTTTACGGCGGCTATGCTATGGGCAATGCGAGCAATGCCAATCATAACTCCGTTATCTTGACCGGCAGCGCGGCGGATCGTGAGGTTGCAGGCGGCTATGTTGAAAAGGGAAGCGGCAATGCGGCAGGAAATACGGTAACCATTGATAATGGCACGGTTGGAGAATCTATCCCCAACTCGTCCCCTTACGTAGCGGGAGGCTATGTAGGAAGCTCCGGCGGCAATGTGACGGATAATATACTTACCATTTCCGGCACGACGACTCTGTATGCGGGAAGTGTTGCCGGTGGTTATCACGGTGGGAACAAGGATACTGCTGCCTCTGACACTTATGTGGTAAGCGGCAACCAACTCCGTATGACCGGCGGTACGTTTAAGCTGCCGGACATCGTTGCCGGCGGTCGGGCTTTCAATACGCATGTAAAGGATAACGTGCTTACCATCACTGGGGATACGTCTATTTCTAGTACTTGGGTTGACCTGCATCGTCCTGATTCCCAGGTAAAGTTATATGGCGGCTATACCATGAGAGGGAATGTACTTCACAACACGGTGGATATTGATACTACAGGGACGTTAAGCCTCAACACGATTACCGGTGGCAATTCGGATACCGATGAAGATAATGATACGAAGGTCAGTGGCAATACGGTCACCATCGAGAACGGAAACATCCAGTTATATGATAGTAATGGCATTCGTGGTGGTGTGGCAAACCATGGGAATGTCACGAATAATGGCGTCACCATCGCTGGCGGTACGGTTCGTGCGGGTCAAGACGCTACTGATTTGCTAATTATGGGCGGCTATACCAATACTGGCAGTGCCACCAATAACTATGTGAATATTTCCGGCGGCACCATCGAGCCTTCTTCTAAAGCCCGTATCATTGGCGGCTACAGCCAATCTGGGACTGCTTCCGGGAACGTGGTGAATCTCTCCGGCGGTACTCTGGGAGCAGAGAATAAGATTGTTAACGTAGTCGCAGGCGAAGGACCCGTTGTTACGGATAATGCCATCAATCTCAGCGGCAGCACAGATATCACGTATGCAAATCTCTATGGCTATACCCGCACACTCGACGGAGATTCAGCAGATGCCAGTAATGAAATCCCCGATTCACACAGCGGCAATGCCCTGAACATCGGCTATGCATCGAAGCTCAAAACAGATGAAAACGGCTATGAGGTCCTTGACGGCGGCGAAGCGAGCATATGGAATGGCGGTACGGTGAATGGCATTTACAAATTCGACAAGATCGCCTTCTATGCCATTAATCCGGCCAACACAGTCCTTGCGGTTACCAATACAGCAGACCTTACGGACACGGCCATCGACTTGTCGAATCTTTCGTTCAGCGATAATGGAGCTGCTGTAAAAGCGGGCAGAACCATTACGCTTCTCGAAAATGTGAAGAATGTGGATATCCGCAGCACGGGACTCAAAGAATATCGATTCGATTATGATTTGAAGAGTGCGGATGAAACGAATTCCCTTGCTGCCAGCAGCCTGTATGAAGCGAAGACCGAGACCAATGCGGCCCACAGCGATGCGGAAAACCTTATTTTGAAACCGGGCACGCTCCAGGTGAGTACAGTCAATCTGTCGGCTGGTACCCTTGACTGGGGCAGCAATGATTCTGTACTCAACCTCGGCAGTTATGATTTTGACTTCAGCCAGGCAGCCCTCTCGCTTGGCTCCAATGGAAACATGACGATTACGGGAACGGATACGCTCCTGGCCGCCGGAGACAGCAGGACGCTCCTGGCCGCCGGAGACAGCAGGACGCTCGTGGACGGAACGAAGGCAGGCACCGTGACAGGGCTGGATGCCATGGCGGCAAATAACAGCTACAGCTATGACCTGGCAGACGGTGCGGTCACCGTCACCGGCAGCGGCGCCCTGAAGGACAACGGGAAGAATCTGGATTACACGATTTCTTCCATTGACAAGATTTCGTACGGCACACTGGACTGGAAAACCGGCGGCACGGTAGTATCTCTGGACGCCGGCAAAACTTATGATCTTGCCAATACGAAAGTCGATACAGCCAACATTTCGTTTACCGCAAATTCTCTGCAGAGCATTACGAGTGCCGGCAATTATGCGATGACGCTGCTTGATACGAAGGGCAATACGACACTTTCGGCCGGGAATCTCACTGCCAAGGAAGGCAAATGGGACATCGGTAATGCCCTGACCGGCAAAGGCATCGCGAGCCTCGACAGCAATGGCAACGTCGTTTACCAGATGGAAACGACAAACGTTGAAACTGGCAATGGCGGACAGACGGTACCAGTCGTTACGGCCACGGAGCAGACGCATCAGGCCCTGATCGCGAACGAAGCAGGTATGGGCACGTTGGCTGCCGGCCGTGATCGCATGGAAGGCGTCCTCGACGGCCTGCAGAACCAGGGCAATGGTACCATCACGTTTGCCAGTATCGGCGGCGGCCGCGACCGCTACGACACGGGCAACAGCGTGACGACGCATACGTGGAACGGCGTGGCCGGCATTGGCAATGATACCAGGCTCACCAGCGGCGATTTGACCTGCGGCGTGTTCTACGAATACGGCAAAGGCAATTATGATGTCTCGGGCGATGGCTATGCGGGCAGCGGTGACGCGCATTACAATGGTGGCGGCATCATGGGCAAATTCATCGGCAAAAACAAGACGTATGTCGAAGGTTCCCTGCGTTTTGGCCAGCTCGATAACGATGCCGACTCTGTCCTGCATGGCACGGACGGCTCTGCGCAGCGCTACAGGACGAGTCAGAATTACTGGGCCGGTCATGTCGGCGTCGGCCATATCTTCAATCTCACGCATGAAGCGGCAAGCGAGAGCCGCGGCGGCACGGAGCGTGCCGTGCGTGATCTCGATGTCTATGGCAAGTATTTCCATACGCATCTCGGTGGCGATACGTTCACGGCCGGCGACGTCAACTATGCGATTGACAGCATGAACAGCGATGTCCTGCGCATCGGCGCGCGCATCAACAACCGTTCGGGCAGAAACAATCTCTATTATGGCCTGGCCTGGGACTATGAGTTTGACGGCGAGAGCACGGGCCGTGTTTCGGCAGGCGGACTTTCCGCGCCAATCCGCAAAGCGGATGTCGGCGGCAGCAGCCTGATGGCTGAAGCCGGCTGGAAGCTGGAAGCAACGCCGGAAAATCCGTGGGAAGTCAACCTGAGCCTCAAAGCCTATGCTGGCCAGCATGAAGGTCTTGGCGGCAACATCTGGGCGGCTTACCACTTCTGAGAAGCAGGATAACCAGGACAAAAACACTCGCTGAACGCGGCGGGTGTTTTTTCTTGACTATATAGTTGGTGAAGTCAACCACATTTCAGGGCGGATAAAGCCCGCATCATCACCAGATGAAAGACAGGGCTGCTTCCGGCAATCTTTTTACTAAAAAACTGCCGCACATTTTGTCATGTGCAGCAGTTTTTCAAC
Organism: Mitsuokella sp. AF21-1AC; assembly: GCF_003458855.1. Classification (NCBI taxonomy): domain Bacteria; kingdom Bacillati; phylum Bacillota; class Negativicutes; order Selenomonadales; family Selenomonadaceae; genus Mitsuokella; species Mitsuokella sp. AF21-1AC. The sequence goes on along the minus strand of NZ_QRVW01000007.1, from coordinate 67,127 downwards.
ATCTGTTTTATTTGTTGTCTTTGCTGGCCAGGAAATCCTTGAGGATCTGGCGCTTGGCAATCTTGCCTGTCGTCGTGCGCGGCAGGGACGGCAGCTCATGGAACTCACGCGGAATCTTGTAGAGTGCCAGATTTGCCTGCAGGAATTTCTTGAGTTCACGGATATTGATTGAGGCACCTTCGTGCAGGCTGTAGAAGCAGGCGCCGGCCTGGCCGCGCAGTTTGTCGGTGATGCCGATGACGGCGGCTTCGCTGATGCCGGGGAACTGATAGATGAGCTCTTCCACCTCACGCGGGTAGATATTCTCGCCCATGCTGATGATCATGTCCTTGATGCGGTCGACGATGTAGATGTAGCCGTCTTCGTCGGCACGCGCGACATCGCCCGTATGGAACCAGCCGCCGCGCAGGGCGTCCTTCGTGGCTTCCGGGAGATTCCAGTAGCCGAGCATGATGTTGTCGCCCTTGACGACGAGCTCGCCGGCTTCGCCGTCCGGGACCTCTTTGCCCTCGGCATCGACGAGCTTCCACTGGATGCCGGGCACGACGGGGCCGCAGGAGCCGACCTTCGGGCGTTCCGGCGGGTTCATCGTGACGACTGGCGAAGTCTCGGAAAGGCCGTAGCCTTCGCAGATATCAACGCCGAATTTGTTCATGAAGTCCTGTTCAATCTTCAGCGGCAGGGTCGTACCGCCCGAGACGACGAGGCGCAGCGATGCCATGTCGTCCTTCGTGGCCAGCTTGGTCAGCAGGCTGCAGATGGAAGGCACGATGTAGAGATCGTTGACTTTCTCGTTGCGGATGACGCTGATCGTTTCCTTCGGCGTGAAGGAATCGAGGATGACGACTTCTGCACCGCAGAACAGCGGGTAGAGTACGGAGCAGGTCCAGCCGAAGCAGTGATACATCGGCAGCACGCAGAGCACGTGATGCTTGGCCTCGCAGCCCATGAAGCTCATCTGCTCGGCATTGGCGATGAGGTTCCGGTGCGAGAGCACAGCGCCCTTGGGCGCGCCCGTCGTGCCGGAGGTATAGATGATGACGCAGGGGTTCTGCTCGTCAAATGTTGCGGGCAGGGGCGGTGCCGGCTGGATGCGCTCGTCTTTCCTGCTCATCTGGCGGATGTCATGCTGCGTGACGCGCATGTCGCAGCGCAGCGCGGCGAGCGCATCAACGAGGTTCAGCGGCTGGTACGTCAGGATGTGACGGGAGCCGGAGTCCTTGATGATGTAGGCAATCTCGCGGTTGCTGAGCTGGAAGTTAATGGGGACAGCGATGGCGCCGAGCGAGGCGATGGCCATGTAGGCGTAGATGTAATCTGCACTGTTGCGCGAGAAGATGCTGACGCGGTCACCGACGCGCACGCCGGCGGCGTAGAGGCGGTCGCGGCAGGCAGCGACGTGCTGCCCGAGATCCCGGTAAGTGATGCGGCGCTCGTGATCGACGATGGCCAGGGAATCCGAATCTCCCTGGTAGATCAGTTCATGTACAAACATTGTATTCCTTCCTTCACAGAGGACAATTCTTCTAGTTGTTACAACCCTAATTTTATACCCAGGTCATAAACTTTGTCAAAGGATGTTCAAGTGCATGAGGGGAATTATTCCTCTTCGTGAGGATGTGCCAGCGCACTGTGCTGATAGCTGTAACCGAAATAGACGAGACAGCCGAAGATGCACCAGACGATGAAGCGGACCCAGGTCTCCCAGGGCAGGTGATACATGAGATATCCGCACGTCAGGACGGCAAGCGGTGCGATGAGCCAGACAAGCGGGCAGCGGAACGTGCGCGGGACTTCCGGCTTCGTGATGCGCAGCACCATGACGCCGATGGCCGCGATGAGGAAGGCCGAAAGCGTGCCGATATTGGCCATTTCGGCAATGATGCCGATGGGGACGAAGCCGGCGATGATGGAAACGAAGATGCCGCCCATGACCGTGACGATGTAAGGCGTGTGATAGCGCTTGTGGATCTTGCAGACGCGCGCCGGTACCATGCCGTCGCGGCTCATGGCGAAGAAGATGCGGGCCTGGCCGTAGAGCAGCACGAGAAGGACCGTCGTGATGCCGGCAATGGCACCGACGCCGACGAGAGCTGAGCCGAGATTGTAGCCGATGTAGCGCAGGGCAAAGGCCACGGGCTCCGGGTTGTTGAGCTCCGTGTACGGCACGATGCCCGTGAGCACACCGGCGACGATGACGTAGAGTGCCGTGCAGATCACGAGTGAACCGATGATGCCGATCGGCAGGTCGTGCGAAGGATTCTTGCACTCTTCGGCACTCGTGGCCACGGCATCAAAGCCGATGTAGGCAAAGAAGACGATGGCGGCGCCGCCGAAGATGCCGGAAACGCCAAACGGCATGAAGGGCTCCCAGTTCATCGTATTGACGTGCGGGATGGCCAGCAGCAGGAAAATCGCGATGGCCGTGAGCTTTACGCCGACGAGGATGCGGTTGAGCTTCGTGCTCTCCTGCGTGCCGCGGATCAGCAGCACGGAGAGCAGCAGGGTGATGAAGATGGCCGGGATATTGATGACGCCGCCGTCGGCCGGCACATGCGTGAAGGCGTGGCCTGGGTCGATGCCTGCGGAGAGCAGGAGACCCGTGACGTAGCCGGACCAGCCGGAGGCTACGGCGCTTGCCGTGACGGTGTATTCAAGGATGAGATTCCAGCCGACGATGAAGGCGATGAATTCGCCCAGGGACGCATACGTGTAGGTGTAGGCGCTGCCGGAGGCCGGCACGATGGAGGAGAATTCGGCATAGGCGAGGCCCGCGAGGGCGCAGGCAAGTCCTGAGATCATGAAGGAGACCGTGACGGCCGGTCCGGCGTACTTGGCTGCCGCCACGCCCGTCAGGACGAAGATGCCGGTGCCGATGACACAGCCGATGCCGAGCAGGATGAGGTCAAAGGCGCCCAGGGTCTTGGCCATGCCCGAATGGGCGGCCGTTTCTCGCATCTGTTCGATGCTTTTGGTGCGGAATAAGTTCATGTTTTTACCATTCCTTTTCTGTTCCAGACGTTGTTTACAACGTTACGCATATAACGTTACTATTATAAGGAACACAAAAGCCTCCGTCAATATGACGGAGGCCCTGCCATGCAATTTTGTCATTCCGGGGAATTCCCGCTGCGCTGTCTTCCTTTTTATGCGTTTTTGCGACGGCTTTAACGGCGAATCCATTCCTTGAATTTCTCCGGTGAGGCATTGATGACGAGTTCCTCCGGGAAGTCGGCCTGTGCGAGGACTTCCTGGGAGCCCGTATGGTTGCCGACATCGAGATCGATATGGGCGTCGCTGCCCATGATGACATGCGTGCCGTATTTCTTGCAGGCGGCTAGCATGACTTTCGCCGTCTCACGGGATCCGGCGCGGCTGCCGCTTGAGCGGTACGAGCTGTTGTTGCATTCGAGCAGCACGTGATTTTCCTTTGCTGCCCGGGCAAGTGCATCGAAATCAACCGGGTAGGTCGGATTATCCGGATGGCCGATGATCTTGACGTAGGGATTGGCCATGGCACTGATGATGGCCGTCGTATTCTCGAGCACGGTGCCCGGCTCGATGCATTGCTTGTGCAGGCTGGCAATGGCGTAGTCGAGGGAGTTCAGGGCCTTTTCCTCAAGGTCCACCTTGCCCGTCTCATTGAGGATGTTGAGCTCTGCGCCCATGAGGACCTCGAGGCCGGCTTCCCGGCCGTATGCCTGGCGGTCGAAGACACGCATGTTTTCGAAGTAAAACCGATGAGTGGAGCCGGGCATGGCCGGTGCATGGTCGGAGATGCCGACGAGCTGCAGGCCGTGCTTTTTGCCGGCTGTCAGCATCTCACGGATCGTATTGTACGCATGCCCGCTGGCAAGCGTGTGCATATGGACATCGAGTAAATCGTTCATGATGAAACATTCCCTCCCCTGGAATCGATATGTTACCCATCTATTATAGCACGAAGACGGTGAAAAAATTTTTATGATAATTTTTCAAATCCCTGTTGACAGGAGCGGCGATATACCGTATAATAAATTCTGTCGTTAAGACATGGGGTTATAGCTCAGTTGGTTAGAGTGTCTCGTTGACATCGAGGAGGTCACAGATTCGAATTCTGTTAACCCCACCATTTAGGAAAGATGAGGTTTCGTCGGACGACGAAACCTCTTTTTGTTTGCTCGCTTAGCTCAGTTGGCTAGAGCATCTCCGTCACATGGAGGGGGTCGGGGGTTCGAATCCCTCAGCGAGCACCAGATGAATACTCAGGCTGTACGCGATGCGTACAGCTTTTTTATTTAAAATTTTATAAAACATATTGACATTATATGTTTTAACTGATATGATAAAGCCCATAAGATGAGTTGACCAAAAGAATTGGAGACTCTGAGCAGCATATGGATTTTGCTTCGGATTATGACGATGGAGCCTATAAGGGCACAGTCATTTTTTTGAATCGTTTCCATAGGCTCGCTTGGAGTCTCCTTTTTTGCATGAAAACATGAAAATATGGAGGACGATACAGATGGCTATAAAAGACAAGGATATTGCAGCGGAGCGACAGAACGTGGAATTCAAGCGTGCGATGGATCCCTGCCCGATTGATTTCTCGGAACTGCAGACGACGAATCCGCGTGCCAACGGCGAGCAGAAGGAGTATGAGGGCCGCGATGCCTCGAATTTCAATCGCCGCAAGAAATACAATGATGAGGAAGAGCCGCAGTTCACGGCGAGCTTCCTGACGGGCGAGCTGCTGGTGGAGCCGGACCGCTACCGCCTCGTCTGGTCGCGTCACTGCCCCTGGGCCAACCGCATCTCCATCGCGATCGATCTCCTGGGTCTCGACAAGGTGATTTCGAAGGGCGTTGTCGACCCGCTGCGTCCGGCCGGCGTCGTCGGCGACTGGTTCTTCACGCTGGATCCGGATGAGAAGGATCCCGTGCTCGGTGTTCATTCGCTGGGCGAGTGCTATCGCAAGGCAGATCCTGATTTCGATCAGCGCGCCACGGTGCCGGCTCTCGTCGATGTCAAGACGGGCAAGGTCGTCAACAACGACTACCACGTGCTCGATGCCGAGCTGGCCGTTGCCTTCAAGGATTATATCGCCAAGGATGCACCGGATATCTATCCCGAGGACCTGCGCGAGGATATCGACGCCCTGAACATCATCCTTTACGCCGATGTCAATCTTGCCGTCAATCTCGCGGCGCTCGTCGGCACGCAGGAAGAATACGAATTCTATTATGACAAGATTTTCGACCGCCTTGACTGGCTCGACAAGCGCCTCTCAACGCGCCGCTATCTCATGGGCGATACGATCACGCTGCCGGATATCCGCCTGTTCGTGACGCTCTCGCGCTTTGACCTCGTCTTCTATCAGAAGTACTTCGTCAACAAGAAGCGCCTTGTCGATTACCCGAATCTCTGGAATTACGCCAAGGATCTCTATTCAAATCCGGCATTTGGCAACAATACGGATTTCGATTCCATGCGCAAGCGCTTCTACTACGTCGACCATACGCCGTTTGCCGACCTCAAGCGCATCATGCCGAAAGGCCCGGATGACAGCCGCTGGCTTGAACCGAATGACAGAGCGGCCAAGTTTGCCAAGTAATGAACGAGTATGTTTCGGGAGGGAGAGGCGTTATGGATGAGAATACGCGGACTGTCGTTGAACTCGTGACGGAGACCGATCTTTCCGGCCGCGATGATCTCACCGGGCAGGCCGGGAAGGCCTTCCTCGATTATCTCGCCGCTCTTTTCGCCGCCCGCCGCGAGCCGGCCGTCAGGAGGTTGTTGTCTGGCGTCAGGCGCGGCCGGCCGGAGGACAAGGCGCTGGCCTACGGCTTTGCGTCGCATTATCTCGACTATGACGATGCCCAGGCCAATATCGCGGGCCATTTCAGCACGGTGCTCTATTCCGCGCTGCTGGCAGCGGCGCGGCCTGAGGACACGGTCCGGGATTTTTTGGCCGCCTATGTGGCCGGGGCCGAACTCGAGGGGCTTTTGGGCGCCTGCCTCAATCCGGCGCATCGCCAGCAGGGGTGGCATTCGACGGGGACGATCGGGCCGCTGGGCGCAGCAGCAGCGATCATACGCCTGCGTCACCTGAGCGGGGAGCAGGCAGCCATGGTCTTGTCGCTGGCCGCCACGCAGTCGTCCGGCATGGCGTTTGAAGCCGGCTCGGACGGCAAGCCCCTGCATGCGGGCTTTGCCGCGTCGCATGCTCTTGCCGCCTGGCGGCTCGTGGCAGAATATGGCCTTTCTGCCCGGACGAATATCTTCCAGGATGAAACCGGCTGGCTGGCTGTTTTCTCAAATGGGCAGCAGCGCTTTGACGAAGCATCATGGCGCCGCTGCTGGCTCCAGCCCGGACAGATCCTGGAGCCGGGACTATGGATGAAGCGCCACCGCTACTGCTCGGCTGCCATCTGCGCGGCCGATGGGGCCGCAAAGCTCTATGAGCAGGGGGTGCGGCTTGGCGATATCTCCCGTGTCCTGATTCATTTCCCGCCGGGAGCGGACCGGGCGCTGCGCTACGAAAAGCCGCAGACCGGACGGGAAGGACAGTTTTCTGCTGAGTACGTCGTCTGGCAGATCCTGGCGCATGGCGATATTGACGATGCGTATTTCCAGCTGCCGGAGGTCCCTGCAGAGTTTTTGGCAGCACTGCCGAAATTCCAGCGCGTGTACGATGTAGGGAAGCTGCCCCTTTCTGTACGGGCTGTACCGGTTACAGCCATCATGAAGGATGGCACGCGCCATCATATTGACATACGGGATCCGCAGGGCTCACCGGCAAATCCCCTGACGCTTGCTCAGGAAGAAGAGAAAGTATCGGCGGCATGGGAAAGCCCTCTGGCCGCCAGGCTGATCCATGAGGTCCGCGGCTGGCCTGCCGGAACCATCGGATCGTGCTTAACAACGATTGAAGGAGTGATCTTTGATGAAGTTATCGAATAAATTCTTGCGCATGCTGACCGCGGCCCTGATGGTGGCCGGACTCAGCGTGCTGGCTGGCTGCGGCAGCGACGAGGATGGCAGCGCGAGTGTCAATAAGGATGCCAAGACCGTGACTGTCGCCACGCGTGGCACCGTGAAACCGTATTCCTATACCGATGATGACGGCAAGCTCACGGGCTATGATGTGGAAATCCTCAAAGAAGTGGAGAAGCGCGATCCGAGCTTGCATTTTGAATTCAAGCCCATGGCCGTCGATGCCGCTTTCGTGGCCATGGATTCTTCCCAGGTCGATATGATCGCCAATCAGATGCGTCATTCCCCGGCCCGCGATGAGAAGTACATTTTCCCGAAGGAAGTCAACAATTACACGGTCCGCAAGCTGGTCGTGCCGGAAGACGACAATACGACGAAATCGCTGGACGATCTGAAGGGCAAAAAGGTTGCCGTAACGACGAATTCGGAATTTGCGGATCTCGTCAAGAAATTCAATGAGACGGCCGATACGCCGATTGAGATCATCTACACGGACAAGGGCCCGTCGGAAACTATGAATCTCGTGGCTACGGGACGTGCACAGGCAGCCGGTGAATACGAATACATCGTGTCCGTGGCAAAGAAGGAAAAGAATCTGCCAATCAAGGCAGTGGGACCGACGCTGACAAAGGTGCCGACCTTCTTCCTGCTGCGCAAGGATGACGACATGCAGCAGGTGGCTGACAAGATTGATGCAGCACTCAAAGCGATGCGAGAAGACGGCACGCTGAAAAAACTCTCGGAACAGTATCTCGGTGCAGATTACACATCGGAGCCGGCGGAATAAACGCGGCCTTTGTGCCTGGCCCGGCTTGACGGATAGAAAGAAGAACGCCTGATGGGAATGTATTTTAATGTCACGTATATGATCAAATCCTTTCCAGCCTTGCTGGGAATGGTACATATTACCTTGCTGGTGACCCTGGTCGCGGCGGTCTGCGGCATCTTGCTGGGCGCGGGCATTGCCATCCTGAGGATCCAGAAGGTGCCAGTCGTTGCACCGGTGCTGCGCGTATTCATTTCGTTCATGCGCGGCACGCCATTTCTTGTACAGCTCTTCCTGGCTTATTTCGGTGTGCCGGAAATCTTCTCGCACATCGGCATCAGCATGAAGGGCGTGCCGCCGCTCGCCTTTGTTCTGGCCGTCTTTTCCCTGCATATGGCCGCCTACGGCGCGGAGATCCTGCGCTCGAGCATCCTGGCGGTGCCCGTGGGCGAAAAGGAAGCGGCCATGAGCCTGGGCATGACGACATGGCAGATGTATCGGCGCGTCATCCTGCCGCAGGCCTTCCATATGGCGATACCGGCCCTCATCAATACGGTGATCGGCGTCGTCAAGGGCACGAGCCTGATCTTCAATGTCGGCGTCGTCGATATCATGCGCAAGGCGGAGCTCATGGCGGGCAATTCTCAGCGCAGCCTGGAGCTCTACGTGGATGTCGCGATCATCTATGGCATTTTGATTTTCCTCATCGCGCGCATCGGGCGTTTCCTCGAGAGACGCCATCGCGACGGGCGGGATCTGGCAGAACTCAGTGAGGCGTAAGATATGAATGGACACAGTTTTATCGATTGGCAATACATTGCAGAGGGCTTTGCCTTCATCCTTCCTTATGTGAAGGTGACCCTTTTCCTGACGCTCACGAGCGTGTTTCTGGGAGCTGTGCTGGGGCTCATCAGCTGCCTGGCGCAGAAGAGCCGCGTGCCGGTCCTGGGCCGCTTGTTTGCGCTTTACGTCTACGTCTGCCGCAGCATCCCGAACATGGTCCTCCTGTATCTCGTCTACTACGGGCTGCCGCTGGCCTTCCTGGCCCTGCGCGGCAAGACGGGCATCCATATCCCCATGGAGCACGTGCCGGCCATGGCGGTCGCCGTCATCGGCCTGACGCTGCACACGGGTGCCTATCTCAGCGAGATTTTCCGTGCGGCGCTTGATTCCGTGCCGGATGGACAGTTTGAGGCGGCCAGGGCCATGGGCATGACGGAGTGGCAGATGTACCGGCGGGTGATCTTTCCGCAGGCCGTCGTGTTTGCCCTGCCGCTTTTTGCCAATCAGTTCCTTTCTACGATGAAGAGCACGAGTATCGTCTTTGTCATCACGGTCATTGAGGTATTCGGTGCGGCCAAGCTGTTCTGCGAGGACAATTCGCAGTACTTTGAAGCCTATATCGTGGCGGCCTGCCTCTACTGGGGGCTTGGCATCCTGTTTGAATATCTGTTCACGAAGTTGGAAGACAGCCTTTCGTCGTATAAGAGGTGTAAGATATGATAAAATTGGAACATGTGCAGAAAGCCTTTGGCGATAAGGCCATTCTCAAGGATATCAGCCTGACGGTGCCGACCGGCAGCGTAACGGTTATCCTGGGGCCTTCCGGCAGCGGCAAGACGACGCTGCTGCGCACGATCAACTTTCTGGGGCAGGCCGACGGCGGCAGGCTTTCCATCAATGAAACCAGCTACGATCTTCACGGCGCCTCGCGCCGGGAGATCCTTGCCGTGCGGCGTCAGACGGCCATGGTCTTCCAGTCGTACAATCTGTTCTCCAATATGACGGCTTTGCAGAATGTCATGGAAGCACTGGTGACCGTACAGGGGAGGAAGAAAACGGAAGCGCGCGAGCGGGCGCGGGAGCTCTTGCAGCAGGTCGGCATGGGCGAGCATGCGGATAAATATCCGGCGCAGCTCTCCGGCGGCCAGCAGCAGCGTGTGGGAATCGCCCGCGCGCTTGCCGTGGAGCCGCAGGTCATCCTGTTCGATGAGCCGACGAGCGCGCTGGATCCCGAGCTCGTCGGGGAGGTGCTGGCGGTTATCCGCGATGTCGCCGAGAAGCTCAAGGTCACGATGATCATCGTGACGCACGAGATTGCCTTTGCACGCGAAGTGGCCGATCAGATCGTCTTCATGGAAGGCGGCATGGTGGTGGAGTCCGGCACGCCGCAGGAAGTCCTGGTCCATCCGCGCGAAGAGCGCACGCGGGCGTTCCTCAACCGTTATCTGGGCGGGACGACGCTGCGTGATGGCGCAGGAATTTGAGAAAGGAGGCAAATGCTTATGAAAACGTATCGTCAGCTCGGCGAAGCGGATCTGGACGCGTATTACCATGTTTTGCACGAAGGGTATCAGACGGATAAGGAATATCCGATTTCCTTTGCCGCGATTACGGCGACGAAGGAAGAGGAGCGCGACTGGCTGGCAAACAATCCGACGTACGGGCTTTTTGTCGACGGGACCCTGGTCAGCGCCATCTCGCTGCGCATGCCCTGGGGGCCAAATCCCGGCCCGTCTGGTGTCCCGCACATCGGTCAGGTCGTCACGGACCCGCAGCACATGCATAAGGGCTATGCCTCGAAGCTCATCCTGCTGGTGGCGGAGGATGTCCTGAAGAAGCAGCTCAAGGTCCCCTTCGTGACGCTCGGCACCGCCACGAGCCATCCGTGGCTGCGGACGATGTACGAGAAGCTGGGGTTTGCGGCTTTCCGCGAGGTGCAGCTGCCCGGGAAAAAACATCGCACCGTTTATCTGCGCAAGGAGCTTTAAGCGCTCCTGCGCGTTTGGGAAAGAGAAGCCCGGATGACCTTGACACGTTGACACTGAGGCCTTGAAAATGCTATGATAGACAAGGGAATATCGGTAACTTCTCCAAACTCAAAATGAGGCTTTTCAGTAAGATGCCGCGATAGGCAGGGAAAAGTCAATTTGGGTTTTTTCGTCGTGTTTTCACTTCCGCGGTGCAGAGACGCCGCCAGGAAATTGAGGAGGAAATCACTAAATGATCGAGCGTTATACTAAGCCGGAAATGGGCCATCTCTGGTCTATCGAGAACGAGTGGCAGCAGATCCTGAATGTTGAGATGGCTGCCTGCGATGCCATGGCCGAACTCGGAGAGATCCCGAAAGAGGCTGCCAAGAACATTCGCGCGAAAGCAAAATTCGATGTCAACCGCATTCATGAGATCGAGTCGGTCACGCATCACGACATCATTGCATTCCTGACGAATGTAGCTGAGAACGTTGGTGATGACTCCAAGTACATCCACAAGGGCCTGACGTCCTCGGATGTCAAGGATACGGCATACTGCATGATGATGCGCGATGCCTGCACGATCATCCTCGACGACCTCAAGAAATTCCGTGAAGTCCTGCGCCGCCGCGCCAAGGAATTCAAGCACACGCCGTGCATCGGCCGCACGCATGGCATCCATGCCGAGCCGATGACGTTCGGCCTCAAGCTGCTCCTCTGGAGCGCGGAGATCGAGCGTGACATCGAGCGCATGGAGCATGCGAAAAAGATCGTCTCGGTCTGCAAGCTCTCGGGTGCCGTCGGCACGTACTCCAACATCGATCCGAAAATCGAGCAGATGGTCGGCAAGAAGCTTGGTCTGACGCCGGTGCGCCTTGCTACGCAGGTCATCCAGCGTGACCGCCATGCTGAGTTCGTCACCTCCATCGCAATCTGCTCCTCGACGCTCGAGAAGATCGCGACGGAAGTCCGCAACCTGCAGCGCACGGATATCCGCGAGGCAGAGGAGTACTTCTCCCCGGGCCAGAAGGGTTCTTCTGCAATGCCGCATAAGCGCAACCCCATCAACTGCGAGCGCATTTCCGGCATGGCCCGCCTGAACCGCGGCAATGCCGTTGCGGCGCTTGAAGACATCACGCTCTGGCATGAGCGCGACATTTCCCATTCCTCCGTTGAGCGCGTCATCCTGCCGGATTCGTCGATCAATCTCGACTACTGCACGCAGAAGCTTACGGACATCATCGACAAGCTCCTCGTCTATCCGGATAAGATGCTGCACGATATGAACCGCACGGGCGGCCTCATCTACAGCCAGCGCATCCTGCTGTCGGTTGTCGACAAGGGCGTGCTGCGCGAGGATGCCTATAAGTGGGTACAGCGCAATGCGATGAAACGCTGGATGGAAGGCCAGGATTTCCGCACGAGCGTGGAGAATGATCCGGATATCACGAAGTACCTGACGAAGGAAGAAATCGATGACTGCTTCGATTACAAGTATTTCCTGCGCCATGTCGATATGATTTTCGAGCGCTTCGGCCTTTGAGAATCCAATAAGTGAATGAAAGCCTCTTCTCCCTGCGGGGAGAAGGCTTTTCTATGTCTGTGGAACATCTCATCGGATGAATCCATTCATAAAGGAGAGACTAGTTATGTCAACAGTAGTAGTAACCGGCACCCAGTGGGGCGATGAAGGCAAGGGCAAGATTGTCGATTATCTCGCACAGCAGGCGGATACGGTCGTGCGTTTCCAGGGCGGCAGCAATGCCGGCCATACGGTCGTCGTCGACGGTGTGGATTATAAACTGCGCCTGATGCCATCCGGCATTCTGTTCAAGGGCTCCCACTGCGTCGTCGGCAATGGCGTGGCCTTCAATCCGAAGGTCATGCTCCAGGAGATGGACGGCCTTGCAGAGCGCGGCATCGATCTTTCCGGCATCCGCATCAGCAATCGTGCTCAGCTCGTCCTGCCGTACCACTGCCTGATGGACCAGCTCGCCGATGATGCACGCGGCAAGGGCAAGGTCGGCACGACGCACAACGGCATCGGCCCGTGCTACGTCGATCGCGACAACCGCATCGGCATCCGTGTCTGCGACTTCATCGACAAGGAAGAATTCGCGAAACGCCTCAAGGAGAACCTCGCCATCAAGAACCGCGAGCTCAAGCTGCTCTACGATCACGAGCCTCTCGACTACGATGAGATCTTGAATGAGTACAACGGCTATGCTGACCGCCTGCGTCCGTATGTCTGTGACACGATCGCTCTGCTCGACGAGGAAATCAAGGCCGGCCGCAAGATCCTCTTTGAGGGTGCACAGGCCACGATGCTCGACATCGACTATGGCACGTACCCGTACGTCACGGCATCGCATCCGATTTCGGGCGGTGTCGGCATCGGCGCCGGCGTGGCCCCGCAGAAGATCGACAAGGTCGTCGGCATCGTCAAGGCTTACTGCACGCGCGTCGGCGAGGGCCCGTTCCCGACGGAACAGCTCAACGCGACGGGCGACAAGCTGCGCGAAGTCGGCCATGAGTACGGCGTCGTCACGGGCCGTCCGCGCCGCACGGGCTGGCTCGATGCCTGCGTCGTCCGCTATGCCGGCATCCTTTCGGGCATTGACTACATGGCTGTCACGCGCCTCGACATCCTCGACAGCTTCGATGAGATCAAGATGTGCGTCGCCTACAAGTACAAGGGCGAAATCCTCAACGAGATTCCGGCCAGCCTCAAGGTCCTCGCGGAAGTCGAGCCGGTCTATGAGACGTTCCCGGGCTGGAAGTGCGACATCAGCAAGGTCCGCAAGTACGAAGACCTGCCGGAGAATGCCAAGAAGTACCTCACGCGCATGGCTGAGGTCACGGGCATCGGCCTCGGCATCGTTTCCGTTGGCCCGAACCGCGATGAGACGATTGTCATCGCCAACGACATTTTCTGATTGGTTTATTTCTGACAACCAGGCAGGACGTATTTCCTTTTGGGGAATGCGTCCTGTTTTTGTCTTGAAGTGGCAAATGGAGCATTCATTTTCTTGCATGTCTGACTGGTTTCCTTGCGCGATATTTGCTATACTGTATCTCAATACGGATTGAAATGATGATTCTCCGGTCAGCTTCCGGCGGGAAAGGATGGAACTTGATGTATAAGATGATTGCCCTTGATCTGGATGGCACGCTGAACAACGATGCCAAGGAAATTACGCCCAAGACGCGGGACGCACTGCTTGCCGTGCAGCGCCATGGCGTGACGGTTGTGCTGGCCTCCGGACGACAGGCTCCCGGCCTGCGGCGCGAGTCCGAAGCGCTCCGCCTCAAGGAGTACCATGGTCTGCTGCTTTCGTATAACGGCGGACGCATCCAGGATGCGACGACGGGAGAGGTGCTTTTTGATCAGGCAATTGAACGCGGGACGGCTCTGCGCTTCCTGCGCCACCTTGAAGCGTATCCGGAACTTTCCCCGATTGTTGATGACGGTACCTCCATCTTCACGACGGATGCGAACCGCCACAAGGTACAGGATGAAAGCCGCAACAACAATCTAAGAATTGAGATCGTCGGGAACATTGCCGATGCAGTGGAAAAACGCGGCTTCCGCCCCGTCAAGATCCTGACGGCAGCCCCCGAGGAGATCCTCGTGCCGCGCCTGGCGGATATCCGCCGTGGTTTTGAGGAGGAGCTGTCCTTCGTGCAGTCGGCTCCGTGGTTCTACGAAGCGACGGTCAAGGGGGTCAGCAAGTCGAGCTCGCTCGCGAAGGTCTGCCGCCGCCTCGGCATCCGTCAGGATGAGGTCATGGCTTTCGGGGATGCCCAGAATGACAGGAGCATGCTCGATTTCGCCGGTCATGGCGTCGCCATGGGCAATGCCTGTGCAGAACTCAAGGCGATGGCAGATGAGATTACGCTTTCCAATAATGAAGATGGCATTGCTGTTTCGCTCGAACGCCATTATCCGTTCCTGTCCTGACTGAGGCAATGATGCTTGTTTATCGGGCTGTCCATAGGAGATATGGGCAGCCCATTTGCTTTATCTTTATGATAATATTTATCAAGTATAGATAAAAATTATGGTATAGGGCCGTTCCTATTGACAATTTTTGTCATAGGCCATAAAATGAAATCATCAATCCCGAGTATTTTTGTAAGGATTAACAAGTCCTGTATTAAAGGAGAGTTTATATATGGCAGAGAAGCTTTTGGAAATCAAGGATCTCCATGCTGGCGTAGAAGGCAAGGAAATCCTCAAGGGTCTTAATCTCACCGTAGGCAAAGGTGAAGTACATGTCATCCTCGGACCGAATGGCTCGGGCAAGTCGACCCTCATGAACATCATCATGGGCCATCCGAAATACGAAGTCACGGCTGGCACCCTTTCGTTTGAAGGAGAAGATCTCAAGGACCTCAAGACGTTTGAGCGCGCGCGCAAGGGCCTGTTCCTCTCGTTCCAGACACCGGAAGAGATCCCGGGCATCACGGTCGAGAACATGATCCGCACGGCCAAGCAGGCAATATCGGGCGAGAAGATCAAGATTATCCCGTTCCGCCGCAAGCTCAAGGCGATGATGGAAGAACTCAAGATGAAGCCGGAATATGCCGAGCGCTACATGAATGTGGGCTTTTCGGGCGGCGAGAAAAAGCGCAACGAGATCCTGCAGCTCCTGATGCTCGAGCCGAAGCTCGCGCTGCTCGATGAGACGGATTCGGGCCTCGATGTCGATGCCGTGCAGATTGTCTCGGAAGGCGTGGCCAAGTTCCACAACGATGAGAATTCCTGCCTCATCATCACGCATAATACGCGCATCCTCGAGAAGCTCAAGGTTGACCGCGTCCATGTCCTGATGAACGGCCAGATTGTCGAGGAAGGCGGTCCGGAGCTCATCGATACGATCAACAGCCGTGGCTTTACGCATATCCTCGATGCTCAGGCCGGGAAGTGAGGCGTGCCATGACAGAGAAGAAGAAAACATATGTAGAGGATATCGAGCGCACCCTCTACGATATCAAGGATGCGGACCATTCCGTCTACAAGACCCAGAGCGGCCTGACGGAGGATATCATCCGCGATATCTCGAAGCGCAAGCACGATCCGCAGTGGATGCTCGATTTCCGCCTCAAATCCCTCGAAGTTTACAATTCACTGGCCTTGCCAACCTGGGGACCGGATATCTCCGAGCTCAACATGGATGATATCGTCACCTATGTCCAGCCGGATGCCAAGATGACGGGCGACTGGAAGGAAGTCCCGAAGGACATCAAGAATACATTTGACCGCCTCGGTATTCCTGAGGCTGAGCAGAAGCAGAGCCTGGCAGGCGTCGGTGCGCAGTACGACTCGGAGGTCGTTTATCACAGCATCCAGGAAGACCTCGTCAAGCAGGGGGTCATCTATACGGATATGGAGACGGCCATCCGCGAGCATGAAGATGTCGTCAAGGAATACTTCATGACGCTCGTGCCGCCGAAGGACCACAAATTCGCGGCCCTGCATGGTGCGGTCTGGTCGGGCGGTTCCTTTGTCTACGTGCCGGAAGGCGTACATGTGGAAATCCCGCTGCAGTCGTATTTCCGCCTCAATGCGGCAGGTGCCGGTCAGTTCGAGCACACGCTGATCATCGTTGAGAAAAATGCCAGCCTGCATTTCATCGAGGGCTGCTCGGCTCCGAAATACAATGTCACGAACCTGCATGCCGGCTGTGTCGAGCTCTTCGTCAAGGAAGGCGCGCGCCTGCGCTATTCGACGATTGAGAACTGGTCGCGCAACATGATGAATCTCAACACGAAGCGTGCACTCGTTGAAAAGGACGGCATCATCGAGTGGGTATCGGGTTCGTTCGGCTCGCACGTATCGTGCCTCTATCCGTGCAGCATCCTGCATGGTGAGAACGCGCGCTGCGAGTTCACGGGTGTCACGTTCGCCTCGAAGGGACAGAATCTCGATACGGGTGCCAGCGTCATCCATGCCGCGCCGCATACTTCCGCGAACATCAACACGCGCACGATCTCGAAGGCCGGCGGCAAGGCAACGTACCGCAGCGCCGTCAAAGTCACGCGCCGCGCGCCGTTTGCCAAGTGCTCCGTCAACTGTGAATCCCTGATGCTCGACAATGAATCGCGCAGTGACACGCTGCCCGTCATGGACATCGAGGGGGATGAGGCCGATATCGGGCATGAGGCCAAGATTGGCCGCATCAGCGATGAAGCGATTTTCTATCTCACCTGCCGCGGCATCGATGAGGATGAGGCACGCGCGATGATCGTGCGCGGCTTCGTCGAACCGATTGCCAAGGAGCTGCCGCTCGAGTACGCTGTTGAGATGAATAATCTGGTCAATATTGAATTGGAAGGGACGATGGGCTGATATGGCAGATACAAAAACATTCTCCCGGATCCCCATGCGTACCTGGCGCTGGCTCGGCGTCAATGAGAGCAGGATCCCGGAACAGCTTGACGGTACCGCCGTCAAGACGCAGCAGATCCTTGTAGAGAAGGGAAAAGAGGACGAGGTCGTCCTGGTACAGCGCGAGAGCGGCCAGTTTGAGATCCAGGTCCATATTGAAGATGGCGCGAAACTCCATCTGGTCAACGCGCAGCTTGTGGATGCGGAAAAGCCGTACACCTGCCGCGTCAAGGTCTTTGTCGGCAAGGGCGCGACGTTCTCCTATACGGTTGTGGAAGCCGGTGCTTCCAAGACGGCCACGGAACTCTACGTCGATCTTGTCGGCGATGAGGCCCGGGCCGATATCTGGGGGCTTTACTTCGGCGACGGCGAACGCTTCGTCGATCTCAATTACGTGATCCGCCAGGGCGGCAGGCGCACGGACGCCAATATGCAGGTTCGCGGGGCGCTGCTCGGCAAGAGCGAGAAGATTTTCCGCGGCACCCTCGATTTCCTTGAGGGCGGCAAGGGCTCGGTCGGCCGCGAGAACGAAGAGGTGGTCCTGCTTTCCCCGCAGGTCCGCAACCGCAGCGTGCCGATCATGCTCTCCCATGAGGACGATGTCGATGGCCATCATGCCGTTTCCGTCGGCCGCATGGATGAGAACAAGCTCTTTTACCTCATGAGCCGCGGCCTGGACCTCAGTGAGGCTCAGCGCCTGGTCGTTGAGGCTTCGTTCAATCCGGTACTCGACCGCATCCCGGAAGAATCACTGAAAGACGAGATCGATACATATTTGCAGAGGAGACTTTCCAATGGCTGATGCACAGGAATTTTTGAAGGATTTCCCGCTCCTCAAGATGAAGATGAACGGGAAACAGATTGCTTATCTCGATAATGGTGCCACGACGCAGAAACCGGAACAGATCATCCAGGCAATCTGCGGGTATTACGGCGGCTGCAATGCCAATCCGCATCGCGGGGCTTATGCGCTTTCCGTCAAGGCCACGGAAATCTATGAGAATGCCCGCGTGCGCACGGCGAAATTCATCAATGCCGCGCGTCCCGAGGAAATTATCTTCACGAAGAATGCAACGGAAGCGCTGAACCTCGTCGCTTACAGCTATGGCCTGCACAAGGTCAAGGCCGGCGATGAGATCGTCATCACGATTTCGGAGCATCACAGCAACCTTGTGCCGTGGCAGTTCGTGGCCAAGACGACGGGAGCCGTGCTCAAGTACATCTATCTGGAGAAAGACGGCAATCTTTCGGATGAGGATATCGAGACGAAGATCACGGAACGCACGAAGATTGTCGCCGTGACGCAGGTTTCCAATGTGCTCGGCCTCAAGAATGATGTCAGGAAGATCGTCAAGAAAGCGCACAGCGTCGGTGCTGTCTGCGTGGTGGATGGTTCCCAGAGCGTCGCGCATATGAAGGTCGACGTTCGCGACATGGACTGCGACTTCTTTGCCTTTTCCGGCCACAAGATGCTTTCGCCGATGGGCATCGGCGTGCTCTACGGCAAATATGATATCCTCGATGACATGCCCCCGTTCCTGCGCGGCGGCGATATGATCGAATACGTCGAGGAACAGGATACGACGTATGCGGAACTGCCCTCGAAATTCGAGGCCGGCACGCAGAACGTCGGCGGTGCCGCCGGCCTGACGGCTGCCATCGATTACCTCGAGACGATCACCTTCGACCGCATCGAGGCCATCGAGAAGGACCTCGTCGATTACGTACTGCCGCAGCTGCGCGAGCTGCCGTACATCGAGCTTTACGGCTGCGATACGACGCGTGACAACAAGACGGGCATCATTGCCTTCAATGTCAAGGATGTCCATCCGCACGATGTGGCTTCGATCCTCGACAGCTACGGCGTGGCCATCCGCGCCGGCCATCACTGCGCACAGCCGTTGCACCGCTATCTCGGTCAGAACGCCAGCTGCCGCGCCAGCTTCTATCTCTACAATACGCGCGAGGACATCGACCGCTGGATCGATGCGCTCAAGAAGGTAAGGGGGGTGCTCGGCTATGGCGCTTGAGGACATTTACACGGAGCTCATCGGCGAGCACAGCCGCAATCCGGAAAACAAGCATCACCTTGATCATGCGACCTGCGCGCTCAAGGGGCATAATCCGAGCTGCGGCGATGAGATCACGCTGGAGCTCAAGGTGGAGAACGGGATCGTCAAGGACGCCTCGTTCACGGGCGTGGGCTGCGCCATCTCGCAGGCCTCCACCGATATCATGATTGACCTGATCCGCGGACAGTCCGTCGAGAAGGCCCGGGAACTTGCGCATAAGTTCATCGGCATGATCAAGCGGGAAATCACGGATGAATCGGAGCTCGAAGAGCTCGATGAAGCCCTGGCTCTGCAGAATGTTTCCAATATGCCGGCCCGCGTCAAATGCGCGGTCCTGGCCTGGCATACGCTTGATGATGCCCTGAAAGATCCTCAGAACGCATGACAGACTACCGGATATCCACATATTTCTGTGGATATCCGGTAGTGTTCTGTGGATAACCTGGCTTTCCCTGTGCATTTATTGTGGAAAAGCCGCAGATGAAAGGATGATAACAATGGCATTTAAAGAAGTTTCTCCGTATGAATTCAAGGAAAGCGCCTTCCAGGTCATCGGCAAGGACTGGCTGCTCGTGACCGGTGAGTACGAGGGCAAGGCAAATGCGATGACGGCTTCCTGGGGCGGTCTGGGCATCATGTGGGGCAAGCCCGTGGCCTATATCTTCATTCGTCCGAGCCGCTATACGAAGGAGTTCGTGGACAAGGCCGAAGGGCTTTCGCTGTCGGTCTTTCCCGAAACGTATCGCAAGATGATGAGTTACTTTGGCACGGTGTCGGGCCGCGATGAAGATAAGATCCAGAAGGCAGGCCTGACTGTCCTGCACGATGATGGCCGCACTTATTATCAGGAGGCCCGCGTCACGATGCTCTGCCGCAAGCTCTATGCACAGGAGCTCAAGAAGGAATGCTTCATCGACAAATCGTGTGATGAGAAGTGGTACGACAACGATTACCACACGATGTATGTCGTTGAAATCGAGAAACTTCTCGTCAATGAAGACGCATGAGTGAGCTCGTGAGGCCCCATCAGAAGGAATGTGCCTGCCAGGCGGGCACGGATTCTCCTGTGGCAGCCGTATTGCGCTGCAGCACCTTGACCGCGGGCATGGGCGAAGCGGAGATTGCGGATCTTCTGGCCTCGAGCCAGGTCCGCCGTCATGTCTTTTCAACCGGGGAAATCGTCTTCCATGAGGGCGATGTCCCGCATTCCCTGTACATCCTCCTGAGCGGTGAAGTCCACATCCTCAAGGATACCTTTTCGGGACGGCGCATCTTCGTCTCGGAAATCAATGAGCCGGGCGATATGTTCGGCGAGGTCTATGAAGTTTTGCGCAAGCCTTATGATGTATACGTCGAGGCTGCAGCAAAGACCGAGCTTCTTGAGATCGGCAGCCGCTTCTTTACGCTCGACGGCGATAATCCATCGCGCAGCGCCCTGCTCGTGGAGCGCAATCTCATGCGCATCTTTGCACGCAAAGCGTATTTCATGCACGGACGCATCAAGGTGCTCGCGAGTGGCAGCCTGCGCGAAAAGCTCGTGCGCTTCCTGTTCCAGAGCATGGACGCAGAGGGGCGCGTGGAGCTGTCTGTCAGCCGCGAATATCTGGCGGCATATCTGGCCGTCACGCGGCCTTCGCTGTCGCGTGAGCTTTCTGCGATGCAGAAGGACGGGCTCCTGTCCGTGTCGGGCAAAGAGATACAGGTGCTCGACCTGGAGCGGTTTGAGGAATATCTGTGAGTTTTTTCAATCGAGTTACAGAATAAAGAAGGGCTATGGCATCTCGTGCATGTGACGGGATGTCATAGCCCTTCTAATTTTTAGGGGAGAATATTATATTATTAGTATAAGTCGCTGCGGTATGTATTCCGGCTTCGTCGCTCCATTAAATGGGCCCCAACAGACAACATGCATTAAAGCTGCTTCGCCGTATATCACGGCGTTCTGACATCATCAAACAGGTCACTTTAGTATTGGGGCCCATCCCTGCGGGCAATCATTGCGCTCCTGCAGGCGGAATACATACCTCCGCTTGGGCACGTACACCTCATCAGATGTATGGCTTCGGTGTTCAGCTCAACAGCAGGCTGTCACTCGTGAGTTCGCTGCCTGCTGCTTTCTCGAACATGGCAAGCAGGTCCTTGACCGTGAGGTTTTTCTTCTCCTCGCCTTTGACGTCGAAGAGGATATGTCCGTTGTACATCATGATGAGCCGGTCGCCGAGGCGCAGGGCGTCGCGCATGTTGTGCGTGATCATGAGGGTCGTGAGTTCCTGCTCTTCGACGATTTTTTCGGTCAGGCTGAGGACCTTCTCGGCTGTTTTCGGGTCGAGCGCTGCCGTGTGCTCATCGAGCAGCAGCAGTTTCGGTTTGGCCATAGTGGCCATCAAAAGGGTCAGTGCCTGGCGCTGTCCGCCGGAGAGCAGGCCGACCTTGGATTCCAGGCGGTCTTCGAGGCCGAGCTTCAGCCCCGCCAGCAGTTTGCGGAAATGCTCGCGGTCTCTGGAGGAAGAGCTCCAGCGCAGGGTGGGGCGGCGGCCGCGGCGGGCGGCAATGGCGAGGTTTTCCTCAATCATCATGCCGCCGGCCGTACCCATCATCGGGTCCTGGAAGACACGGCCGATGAATTTGGCCCGCTTGTGTTCCGGCCATTTCGTGATGTCGGTGCCGGCAATCTTGATGGAGCCTTCATCGACCGGATACGTCCCCGCGATGGAGTTCATCAGCGTGGATTTGCCGGCGCCGTTGCCGCCGATGACGGTGACGAACTCGCCGGGCTCGAGGTGCAGGCTTACATCATGCAGCGCGAGCTTTTCGGTGATGGTACCGGCGTTGAAGGTCTTGGAGATATGGGAGATGTCCAACATTATTTCTTCACCGCCTTTCGAAAGGCATTGACGCGTGCCTGGATGAGCGGCAGCGAAAGGGCGATGGCCACGAGGATGGCCGTGAAGAGCTTGAGGTCATTTGGCGGCATGCCCATCTGCAGGACCACGGCGATGACGGCGCGGTAGACGATGGAGCCGAGGATGACGGAAATCAGGCAGTTCTTGAAGCTCCTGGTGCCAAAAAGCACTTCGCCGATGATGACGGAGGCCAGGCCGATGACGATGGTGCCAACGCCCATGCCGACATCGGCGAAGCCGTTGCTCTGGGCGACGAGGGCGCCGGACATGGCGACGAGCCCGTTGGAGAGCAGCAGGCCCAGCACGATCATGGCATCGGTATTGATGCCGTTGGCGCGGATCATATGCGGGTTATTGCCCGTTGCGCGCACGGCTGCGCCAATCTCAGTGCCGAAGAACCAGTAATTGAGTATGGCGACGAGTACGACGATGATGGCACCGATGATGAGGGTGGTCATGCCCTTGTCGAGACCGGCGAACTGCCAGATTGTGAAGATCGTGTCCTGCTGCAGGAGCGGCAGGTTGGCCTTGCCCATGATGCGCAGGTTGACCGAGTACAGGGCAATCATCGTCAGGATGCCGGCGAGCAGGGCCGGTATCTTGAGTTTCGTGCAGAGGAAACCCGTGACGACGCCGCCGAGCATGCCGGCTACGCAGGCCGCAAGGATTGCGAGAATCGGGTGATACCCGGCAGTCAGCAGTGTGGCTGCTGTAGCGGCTCCGAGCGGGAAGCTGCCTTCGACGGTGAGGTCGGCGATATCGAGCACGCGGAACGTCAGATAGACGCCGATGGCGAGCAGTGCCCAGAGCAGTCCTTGTGAAACCGTGGAGATGACTAAATCCATAGGAAACTCCTTATCATTCGACTACATCGGCATCCTTCAGCACATCCTCAGGAATCGTGATGCCGAGCAGAGCGGCGTTCTTCTTGTTGACGGTGATCTTGAGGTCCTTGGCCATTTCTATCGGCATGGAACCTGGCTTCTTGCCCTCGAGGATGTCGGCGGCCATATAACCGGTCTGGACGCCAAGCTTGTAGTAATCGATGCCGTAGGTGGCAAGGCCGCCGGCCTTGACCATGTTCGGTTCTCCGCAGATGACTGGGATCTTGGCGGCATTCGTGATATCCGTCAGCGTCGGCATGGCTGACGCGATGATGTTATCGGTCGGCTCATAGAAGGCATCGACGAAACCGACGAGGCTCTGTGCCGCCTGCTGGATGTCGTTGACCGTGGAGATCGTCGCGACCTTTACGGTCAGGCCCTTGGATTCGGCATATTCCGTCATGGCCTTGACCTGGACTTCGGAGTTGACTTCACTGGAGCAGTAAACCGTGCCGATGGTCTTGGCATCCGGCTTGAGCTTAAGCAGCAGGTCAATCTGTTCCTTGACCGGGTTCATGTCGCTTGTGCCTGTGACATTGCCCTTCGGTTCCTGGTTGGAAGCGACGAGTTTTGCCCCCTCGTAATCCGTGATGGCCGTGCCGACAATCGGGATGTCATGCGTGGCGTTGGCGATGGTCTGGGCCGCCGGCGTGGCGATGGCACAGATCAGGTCCATCTTGGCGCTGACGAAGCGCTGGGCGATGTTCTGGAGATTCGACTGATCTGCCTGAGCGTTCTGGCGGTCGATGGTGATGTTCTTGCCTTCCTCGAAGCCGCGCTCCTTGAGTCCGTCGACGAAGCCTTTGTTGGCCGCATCGAGCGCATTGTGCTCGACGAGCTGGACGATGCCGATCTTGTACGTCTTGCCACCGGAGGATGAAGCCTGGTCGCTGGAGCTGCAGCCGGCCGTCAGGCCCAGGGCCAGCAGGGCCGTGGCGCCGAGTGCCAGCAAGCGGCATTGCTTGGATATTCTCGATAAGTTCATAGGAAATCCCACCTTTTCTCTCGTTTTTGTACACTTGCGTGCATGATGAATGGACTCTTATATTATACAATGTTACACATGAAAAAGCCATAACCGTTTCCTGATTAGAGACATTTTTTGATGGTTGTTTATGCTGGCTTTTCCTGCGGACTTTTCTCCTAGGCATCTAAATGGTTCAATGATATAATGGAATCTGCTTACACGCATACGAGCGGATCCGTGCTGCCGGAAGCGGCACAGAATATGGAGGTTTTTGTTTTGCTGGCAACAAGGGAATATCAAGATATTGAAGAAAAGGTGATGCGCGGCGAGCGTCTCACGCGCGAAGATGGTATCCGCCTGTTCCACTGCCATGATCTTGCCTGGCTCGGTACGATGGCCGATCATGTGCGCAGGAAAAAATGCGGGGATATCGTCTACTACAACGTCAATTGCCACGTCAATCTGACGAATATCTGCACGTCGCATTGTAAATTCTGCGCTTTTGGACGCGATGCAGAGGATAAGGGAGCCTATGCGATGACGAAGGCGCAGGCCATCGCCGTGGTCGAGGATGCGATGAAGGACCCGAATCTTGCCGGGCTGCATGTCGTTTCGGGCCTGCATCCGACATGGTCCTTCGAGGATTATCTGGGCATTGTCGAAGCGCTGCACAAGCGCTTCCCCAATCTGTACATGAAGGGATTTACGGGTGTTGAGATCACGCATTTCGCGCAGATTTCCGGGCTTTCCGTCCGCGAGGTCCTCATCGAGCTGCGGGATAGAGGAGGCCTGCAGGCCATTGCCGGCGGCGGAGCCGAGATCCTGTCGGACCGCGTGCGCGGAGAGCTCTGCCCGCATAAGGCCACGGCGGATGAATGGCTGGAGGTGGCGCGCACGGCACATGAGCTCGGCATCAAGTCGAATGCATCCATGCTCTACGGCCATATCGAAACACTGGAGGAACGCGTCGACCATTTGCTGCGCCTGCGGGAGCTGCAGGATGAGACAGGGGGGTTCCAGACGTTCATCTGCTTCCCGTTCCTGCCCAAGCATACCGAGCTCGGCGAGCACGTCAAGCAGACGAGTGTCTGGGATGATCTGCGCACGATGGCAATTTCGCGTTTGATGCTCGATAATTTCAAGAACATCAAGGCGTACTGGGTTATGCTGACGGTGCCCGTGGCACAGGTGGCGCTGGGCTTTGGTGCCAACGACATCGACGGCACGGTCCACAAGGAAACCATCCTGCACGATGCCGGAGCCAAGAGCCCGACGGCGCTGCGCGAGGATACGATCATCCGCATCATCAAGGAGGCCGGGCGCATTCCGGCAGCCTGTGACTGCAATTTCAACATCATCCGGACAATTGAGTGAGGTGAAGATTCATGGCAGATACAGCAAGGGCCCGCAGAAGGGCAGCAAATGGCGAACGCCTTGACCTCGTCGATGCGATGGCCCTCTACGAAGACAATGATCTGCTCTTCCTGGCGGACTGTGCCCGCAGAGCCAAGGAAAAGAAGAGCGGCAGACAGGTCTTTTATACGGTGAACCGTCATATCAACCTGACGAATATCTGCAGTGCCAATTGCCCGCTTTGCGCCTTCCAGGTACGGGCGGGCGATGCGCGCGGGTATGTGCTGGAACGGGATGATATCGCGAAAATCCTGATGGAAGCGAAGGCGACGAAACATCTTTCTGAGATTCATATCGTCAGCGCCCTGCATCCGGACAAGCCGTTTTCTTATTATGTGGAGGTCGTGCGGCAGGTCAAGGAAGCTTTGCCGCAGGTGGATGTCAAGGCCTTTACGCCGGTGGAGATCGCGAATTTCGCGCATATGACCGGGAAATCCATCCGTGAGGTGTTGACCATCCTGCAGGAGGCCGGGCTTGACAGCCTGCCGGGCGGCGGCGCGGAGATTCTGTCGGACCGTGTGCGCCGGATTATCTGTCCGAATAAGGCGACGGCGGCGGAATGGATTGAGACGATGAAGACGGCGCACAGCCTCGGCATCCGCACGAATGCCTCCATCATGTACGGTCATGTGGAAACCATCGAAGAGCGGCTGCAGCATCTTTTCACGATCCGCGACATCCAGGATGAGGCGGGCGGCTTCCAGGCCTTTATGCTCTTCCCGTTCCACCCGGGACATACGGAGCTTGGGGACACGTATCACCTGCAGCGCACCGGCTCGTGGGAAGACATGAAGATGATGGCCCTTTCCCGTCTGATTCTCGATAACATCGATCACATCAAGGCGTTCTGGATCATGCTGACCATGCCGATTGCGCAGCTGGCTCTGGGCTTCGGTGCGGACGATCTCGACGGCACGATCGGCGAGGAAAAGATCATCCATGCCGCCGGTGCCAGGACGAATACGGGCATCACGCGCACGAAGCTCGAGGCCATCATCCGTGAGACGGGCTATGAGCCTGTGGAACGTGACACGTTTTATCAGCCGGTTGAGGCAATCGGGAAGGAGGAGACATCATGCGACTGACACCACGGGAAGGGGAGGAGATGCTCCTGCACGGCGACCCGATTGCACTCGGACGCCTGGCTGACGCAGAGCGTCATCGGCGTTATCCGTCGGACCGCGTCACGTTCATAATCGACCGCAACATCAATTACACGAATGTCTGTGTCAACGAATGCCGGTTCTGCGCATTCTTCCGCCGTCAGGGCAGCCGGGATGCCTACCTCCTGTCGTACGATGAGATTCTCGACAAGGTTCGCGAAACGGTGGCTGCCGGCGGCACGCAGGTCATGATCCAGGGCGGCTTGTACCCGGATCTCGGGCTTTCGTATTACGAGAAGATGCTGCGGCTCATCAAGCGGGAATTCCCGAGCATCGCGATTCATTCGTTCACGGCGACGGAAATCCAGCATTTTGCCCGTCAGGCCGGCCTTTCCATCCTCGACACGCTCAAGCGCCTGCAGGAAGCCGGGCTTGACAGCCTGCCGGGCGGTGGTGCCGAAATCCTGGTCGACGAAGTACGCCGCCGCGTCAGCCCCAAGAAGATCATGACGGATGACTGGCTGCATGTCATGGAGTGTGCGCACTCCATCGGCATGGAGAGCACGGCCACGATGGTCATCGGCTTTGGCGAGACGATGGCGCAGCGCATCGAGCATATGGAGAAAGTGCGCCGCCTGCAGGACAGGACGGGCGGCTTCCGAGCCTTCATCACCTGGACGTTCCAGCCGGGCCATACGGAACTCGGCGGCGAGAAGACGAGCGGCTGGGACTACATGCGGACGCTGGCAGTCACGCGCCTGTACATGGACAATATCGCGCATATCCAGGGTTCCTGGGTCACGCAGGGTGAGCGCATCGGCCAGCTGACGCTGGGCTTTGGCGCTGACGACCTCGGCAGCATCATGCTCGAGGAGAATGTCGTGCGGGCGGCCGGCACGGCCTATGATATGTCGACGAAAAAGATGGTCCACCTTATCGAAGGCGCCGGCAAAAAAGCAGCGCAGCGCAATACGGAATATCGGATCATCCGCGAATTTTAAAAGGGGAGAGGCAAAGTATGACGAATCAGGAAATCCCAAAGGCAGCTTATGCCGTGGTCGGCGGCTCGGGAACGCTCTCGAGCAATTTCCCGGCGGGACTGCCGGATGAAGATGTGGAAATCATAAGCGATAACATGCATTTTGAGACACCTTACGGCATGAGTCCCGCCATGCGTCTCTTCCGCGTGGGCGAGAAGCGCGTGCTGACCGTCAGGATGCATGGATGGCGCTCCGGTGTAACGCGTGCCGATGCCTCCCGGCAGGTATTCTGGACGTTCCGCGAAGCCGGTGTGCGGCGCATCATCTCGGAGGGCGGTGTCGGCACGGTCAACAAGCTGCTCGATCTGCGCGATTTCATTATTCCCGATGATTACCTGGACCTTTCGGTGCGCAAGGATGTCATGCTCGACGGGCGCTATCTGCTTATCATGCGCGATGCCCTCTGTCCGGAGATGCGGCAGGCACTGATCCGGGCGACGAAGAAGCGTTTCACGGGCCGCGTGTTCACGCGCGGCACCTATGCCGTCACGGATGGCCGCCACTTTGAGAGTCCGGCTGAAGTGGCGATGATGAACGGCCATGCCGATATCGTCGGCCAGAGCATCGCACCGGAGGTCTATCTGGCACGTGAGATTGGGGCCTGCTATGCGGGGCTTTACTTCACGGTCAATTACGGTGAGGGCATCCGCGAGAAGTGGTCGCATGAGGATATGAGCAACATCTTCTACGACGATGCGCCGATGATCGGCGAGATCATCCTCGAGACAATCCGTCAGGTCGACGCCGATGACCACCACTGCGAATGCCGTGAGCTGCGCAAGGAAACCCTGCTGAAAGACGTTTACAATGAAGTTTCTTCCAAAGGCTGATTGAGGCAGAAATGATAAAATGCTGTGCATAACTCGTGATTTTTCACAAGTTGTGCACAGCATTTTTCTGATTTGTGGATAATTCTGTGGATAAGATCATCGTTCCAGGGATGCGGCGTAAAAAGCCTGGATGAATTTCTTCATATTGATGTGGACATGGGAGATATGAGGCTTCTCATGGTTTTCAATGACGTGCATGAGCGCACAGACATCGGCATAGTCAAAGTAAAAGGGCGCGTATTCCTCGAATTTCGGATTTGTGTAATCGACGACACCCATCGATGCCGTGCTGACCATGGCCTGGAAAATCGTGCGTCGCAGCCGCTGCTCGATGGCCTTGGCTTCTTTCTGCACGTTATCCGTGGCGTGATTAGCGGCTACTGCCGTGAAGATGGTCTTCAGCGGTGGAATGGTCGTGCCCTGGACATGGAGCTGCAGGTAACGCAGGATCTCCATGAGATCATCGTACCCGGCCGTACTGGCGACACCGAGTTCCTTGAGCAGGCTGGAGCCCTTTTCTTCCGGTGTCATCTTCTGCGGCATGACGACGTCCGGATTCAGGGTCGTCTGCAGCGTATTCTGCAGCGTGTGAGCAAAGCGCTCGAGGCGGATGTGTTCTTCGACCGAGCGCAGCACGCAAACGATCTCATTGCGGTTCAGCGGCTTGGTGATGTAGGAATGGATGCCGCTCTCATATGCCTTGCCGATGAGATCCTTGCTGTCGACCTGTGAGAGCATGATGATCTTGCCGGTAAATTTCTTCAGGCGCCGGACCGTCTCGATGCCGTCGCAGTCGGGCATCAGCATATCGATGATGAGCAGATCGATATGACGTGCAACGAGCTCCGAAAGCGTGAGATTGGCCGCACTCGGGAGTGAGGCCACGACTGTCCCCAGTTCGTAGTCTTCGATAATGTCCTGCAGCATTGTGCGGACGGCTTCATCGTCATCGACGAGCATGATGTTCATGATGAAAATCCTTTCTTGCCGATGGTTTCGGCATTTGTGGTTGCGGGAGGAGTCATTTCATTTTGCGGGGCAATCTGCGCAAGGGGCAGAGTGACCTTGAAGAGTACCTGGGACGTTCCGTCGGAAGCCGCCGTGATGGAGCCGCCGAGGGATTCCGCCAGGGTCTTGATATAGGTCAGGCCTACGCCGCTGGAGGCGCGGCCGGTACTGTCGTACTTCGTCGTATAGCCCGGGCGGAAGATTTGCGCGAGGCGCCGCAGGGGAATGGAGCTGCCTGTATTCTGTACTTCGAGAATCAGGTCTTCCGTTATCGATCGTCGCATCGTAATGGAAATCGTGCCCTTCTGATGAATGGCTTCGACGGCATTGGCCGCGAGGTTGTTGAGAATGGAAAGCATCGTGTAGACATGGATGTCCGGCAGCTCCGGCGAGAGATTCGTCAGGAAGGTGATGTTCTTGTCGAGGCGGCGGGCATATTTCTTCTGCGTGCTGATGATCAGGTGGCAGAGCTCCGGTGCCGACAGGTAATCGCTCATGTGGTGGTTGTTCGTGAGCTCACTGAGCCCTGCGTAGATGCGCTGATTGTCTTTCTTGATCTCATGGACCTCGCCTGCGATGCGCAGGACTTCCTGCGTGATGCGCGGCAGGCTTTCCCTGCTGTGCAGGACGCGCAGTTCCTCGTATACACCGTAGCAGTCGTGCGTGGCCGTTTCGGCGTTGCGCAGGGTTTTCTGGAGCTCAAATACTTCTTCGTAGAGTCCTGCAATCAGCATGGTCAAGCGATTCTTTTCCCGCGATTCGTGCGAGAGATGGATTTCCGTGATGTAGAGCTGTGAGAGGAAGAAGAAGCTCAGGATGAAGAAGCAGCGCAGGAAGGCAATGCCGGTGAGCCTGGTCAGTACGGACAGATTGATGATGGCCGCATGTGTGCCGAGGAAGAAATCCATGGAATAGAGTTCGGCAATGCTGGCAATCACCTCTGCACCGATGGCGTAGCAGGCAATCTTCATGGCCTGCGTCGTAATGGGCATGTCATTGAGACGCAGGGTCGCAAAGCAGATGGCGTAGGTAAAATAATAAAAGAAGGTCGGGACGTGCAGATAGAGTGCAGGGAAAAAATCCATGCCGCCTATGACATCGAGCAGGGCGCGGAACAGCACGACGGCGATACCGGTGCAGAGGCCGGAGACGACCATGGGGACACGCCGCAGCCAGAGCAGGAACAGCAGGAACAGCGGTGAACCGAAGCTCACGCGGAAATTCTGGAAGTCGCCGCCGAACGGATGGATCTGCGGCTCGCCTGCCAGCGGCACGATGATGAGCATACAGATGAAGATGAAGAGTTCCCGGTGTTTGCTAAGCATGACAATCTCCTTTTATGATACCATACATGCACGATAGGAATGAAATATGCGATGTATGTGCTCTAGTTTAGCATATCCTTTGTTTCTTGTGCAAATATGTGCGGCAAAGCACTGTCTTTATTATATCATACGTCCATCTTCGAAAACGTATATTACAAGTTGTCAGTAAAAAAAAAACTATTCATACGATAATGTAGGATTTTGTCGTTTTCAGTAGGTGATACTGTATATTAAATACAGTAATAAAACAATAAGTCATATCGATAGTTTAGGAGGGTATGATATGTCAAAAGAAAATAGTGGAAACTTGCTACGAGGACTCTTCTGTGTGGCCCTCGGCGCAATCATCTGGTTCATCCCGGCACCTGCTGGCGTTGGGCCACAGGCATGGGGCCTGCTCGCGGTGTTCGTCGCGACGATCGCGGGTTTCATCCTGCAGCCGCTGCCACTCGGCGCTATTGCACTCATCGCCTGCGCACTTCTCCCGGTCCTCGGCATCATGAAGGCTGGTCAGGCACTGGAAGGCTTCTCGAACGGCACGATCTGGCTGATTGTATCCGCGTTCATGTTTGCCACGGGCTTCATCAAGACGGGCCTCGGCAAGCGCATCGCCTACCTGCTGCTCTCGCGCTTCGGCAAGAACACGCTGAGCGTTGCTTACGTCATGAGCGCAGCTGATTTCATTATCGCACCGTTCACGCCGTCGAATACGGCCCGTGGCGGCGGCATCATCTACCCGATCGTCAACAGTGTTGCCCTTGCTCTCGGCTGTGATGCTAAAAATGGCAAGAACAAGCGCACGGGCGCATTCCTGATGTACAGTGCTTATGCCGCTGTCATCACGTCGGCCTGCATTTTCATGACAGGTGCTTCAAACAACGTGCTGGCCAATACCCTGACGGAACAGGCCTTTGGTCAGTCCCTGAGCTGGATGTCCTGGTTCATGGTCAGCATCATCCCCGGCCTGCTTCTCTCGATCGTCACGCCGTACCTGCTCTATAAGTTCATCAAGCCGGAACTCACGGAAACACCGGAGACACTATCTCTTGCCAAGAAAGAGCTCAGCAAGATGGGATCCATGAGCAGCAAGGAAAAGATCCTCTGCGTCATCTTCATCGCCTGCCTGCTCCTCTGGGCAACGGGCAGCATCCATCACATCGATTCTGCCATTGTCGCCCTGCTCGGTCTTTCGGCAATGCTCATCACGAAATGCATTGACTGGAGCGATGTCACGAAACAGCATGGTGCATGGGATGTCCTCGTATGGATGGGCGTTCTCGTCAACATGGCTGCCTATCTCTCGAAGTTCGGTTTCATGAAATGGTTTGCTGCTACGATGGCTGCTGCCTGTGCCGGCATGTCGTGGTTCACGATGCTCATCGTCCTCTGCATCATCTACACGCTGGCCCATTACCTGCTTGCCAGCAACAGTGCACATATCGCTGCAATGTTCATTGCCTTTGCAACCATTCTGGTGGCAGCAGGTGCGCCTGTCATCCCGACGGCCATCATCCTGGCCATCCTCTGCAACAGTGCTTCGTTCCTGACGCATTACGGCTGCGGTGTTACGCCAATCTTCTTCGGTGCCGGCTTCATGGGCCAAGGCGAATGGTGGAAGATCGGTTTCGTCATCACGGTCATGCATATCGTGGTCTGGATGGCGCTCGGCCTGCCAATCATGGGGATCCTTGGTATGATGTAAGGGAAATCTGAGAGGAAGGTGTCCTTGAGAGAAAGCATCATTCGATGTTTTCTCTGAGTCACCTGCAACATTGTATACAAAAATAAACATTTTGTCAAAAATGTACTTGCATGTATTTTGTATACATGGTACAATACAGTCATCAAGCGGAGATAATAAAAAAATAAATGCCGCTTATCCATGCAGACCTGGTCCTCCAAGAGCCAGGGGAGTATAAAAAGGTAAATATGATCCGGACAGACCGGAGATTAAGAAAGGAATGTGGACACAATGAGAAAAGAACATGATTTCATTGGTGAGCTCGAAGTACCGGATGAGGTTTATTACGGCGTTCAGACGATGCGTGCTATCGACAACTTCCATATTACCGGCCAGGTAATCGATTCGGATTTTGTTCAGTCAATCGCAAAGGTCAAGAAAGCTGCTGCTATGGCAAATATGGCAACGGGCCGTCTCGATAAGAAAATCGGTGATGCCCTGGTAGAGGCCGCTGACGAGATTATCGCCGGGAAGCTCCTCGATCAGTTCCCAGTTGACCCGATTCAGGGCGGTGCTGGCACATCTATCAACATGAACATGAACGAAGTCCTCTGCAACCGTGCTCTGGAGATTATCGGTGAAGCAAAAGGCCGTTATGACATCATCTCCCCGAACAACCATGCCAACATGGCACAGTCCACGAATGACTCGTTTCCGACGAGCATTAAGGTCTGCCTGAGCCATAAGGCCAAGAAGGTTACGGCCGCTCTTGACCGTCTTGCTACGGAACTCGAGAAGAAATCTGTGGAATACAAGGATATCCTCAAGATGGGCCGTACGCATCTGCAGGACGCTGTTCCTATCACGCTCGGCCAGGAAATGGGCATGTATGCGTCGGCTGTCCGTCGTGGCATCCGCCGTATCAATCATGCGGTAGAAGAAATTCATGTCATGAACATGGGCGGCACAGCTGTTGGTACGGGCCTCAATGCAGAGCCTGCTTACATCAAGAAAGTAGCGGAGACACTCAGTGAGGTAACGGGTGAGAAATACGTTACGGCTGACAATATGATTGATGCCACGAACAACACGGATGGTTTCTCTGATGTTTCGAGTGCTATGAAGACGACGGCACTCGTCCTCATCAAGATGGCAAACGACTTCCGTCTCATGGCTTCCGGCCCGCGTTGCGGCCTCAACGAACTCAAGCTGCCGAAACGCCAGCCGGGTTCCTCCATCATGCCGGGCAAAGTCAATCCAGTTATTGCAGAAGTCCTCGATCAGTCCTGCTATCAGGTTATCGGCAATGACCTCGCTGTTTCGATGGCTGTTGAGAATGGCCAGTTTGAGCTTAATGTCATGGAGCCGGTCATGGCCTTCAATATGTTCAATTCGATGACGTACATGACGAATGCTGTGAATACGTTTGTTGATAAGCTCCTCATCGGTCTGGAACCGAACAAGGAACAGTGCCAGGAATGGCTCGACAAGAGCGTCGGTGTTGTCACGGCTCTGCTGCCGCATATTGGCTATGAGAACTCCGCAATGCTTGCGAAGGAAGCATACAACACGGGCAAACCAATCCGTCAGGTCATCATGGAGAAGGGCCTGCTCTCCAAGGAAAAGATGGAGCACATCCTCTCCCCGAAGCAGATGACGACGCCGGGCATTGCTGAATAAGTAGAATAATTACCCCTTTTTCCAACCCCTTCTGAATCCCCGCCTTTTGGCGGGGATTTTTTTCGGTCCGAAAATGAGCCGCTGCTGATTGCAGAGCGGTGATTTCCGATATATTATATATGTAGGAAACGTATGTATGTATGTATGCTCTGTTACAAGGAGGAATGGGCAGATGGCCGGTTATACGGGGTATGTGAATGAGGCACTTTGTGTTGCCTGCGGGATGTGTGCCGCTGCCTGTCCGGTGGCTTTCTCGATGGAAGGGAAACGGGCGAGAGGTGGACGGGAAATCCCTGCGGAATATCTCGATGATGCCTGGCAGGTGCTGGAGGATTGTCCGGCTGGTGCCATCGAATTGCGCAGGACAGATCCTGCATGAGCGTATGCCGCGGTTTTAGTTGTTTTTTAAGACGGGATTCCCTATAATGGAAAGGAATGAAGTCATAGCAAACGAGAGGGCAAAGTAAAATGCGCGATACGAATGAAAGGGCAGTACGGGCCATGCGGGATTTCCTGGAAGCACTGGGAATCGATCTGGCGGCACGTGGTATGGAAAAGACGCCGGAGCGCGTCGCGAAGATGTATGCATCCTTGTTTGACGGCCTCGGTTGCAATACGAAAGATTTATGGGGCGAGTTGTTCCATACGGGAGCGGATGGCCTCGTGGCGGTGCGCCGCATTCCCTTCCATTCGATGTGCGAGCATCATCTTGTTCCCTTTTTTGGTGAGGTCAGTATTGTCTATCTGCCGCGGGATGGGCAGGTGGCCGGGTTTGGCAAATTCGTCAAACTGGTCGACTGCTTGGCGCATCAGCCGCAGCTGCAGGAACGGCTGACGGCGCAGATCGCACATGCGGTGGCCGATGGCCTCGGCGCGCGCGGCGTACTGACTGTCGTCACGGCACAGCAGCTCTGCATGACGATGCGGGACAGCCGTGCACATGGTACCCAGACGGTTACTTCGGAATATACCGGGGCTTTTGCGACAGATCATGGACTGTGTCAGCAGGCATGGTCCCTGTTGGAAGGAGTAAGAAATGACAGTAACGCGTAAGTATGTATTTCGGGACGGCAAGGAATTGGAGATCGGCAAGCGCACGCTGATCATGGGTATCCTCAATGTTACACCGGATTCTTTTTCGGATGGCGGCAGCTGGAATACCCTTGACAAAGCCCTGCAGCATATGGAAGACATGGTACGTGATGGCGCCGACATCATCGATGTCGGTGCGGAATCAAGCCGTCCGGGGTTTCATACCATGCCGGCAGCACAGGAAATCGAGCGCCTGATGCCTTTTCTGACCAAGGTGCTGGCAGAGTGCCCGGTGCCCGTTTCCGTCGATACGTTCAAGGCTGATACGGCGCAGGCTGCCGTTGAGGCCGGAGCGCATATCCTCAATGATATCTGGGGCCTGCAGTATGCGGAAGAACCGGGCCGCATGGCTGAGGTTGCAGCCAGAGCCGATGCGCCGATTGTCGTCATGCACAATCAGACGACGAAGGTTTACGACAAGGATATCATCGCATCCATGCAGGATTTCTTTCGCCGTACCATTGCAATTGCCGACCGGGCTGGCCTGAAGCGCGAGAATCTGATCCTTGATCCGGGCATTGGCTTTGGCAAGACACCGGAGGGAAATCTCACGGTATTACGGCGTCAGCAGGAGCTCCTGACAATCGATGGAGAATCGTATCCGCTGTTGCTCGGCACGAGCCGCAAGAGCTTCATGGGAGCTGCGCTGGGGCTCGATGTTCATGAGCGCATGGAGGCGACGGGGGCGACCTGTGTGATCGGCATTACAAAAGGGGCAAACATCGTGCGCGTTCACGATGTCAAGCCTATCGCGCGCATGTGCCGCATGACGGATGCAGTCCTGCAGGCACCCTGATGCCGTTTGTCGGACGGAAGAAAATGGAGAGGATGATCGCATGGACTGCATCAAACTGGATGGAATGGAATTCTATGGGTATCATGGCTGTCTGCCGGCTGAACGCCGGGCGGGACAGGCGTTTTTCGTGGACGTCAGGCTGTATCTGGACCTTCAGATGGCAGGTCTTCATGATGATTTGTCGGCCACGGTCAATTATGCCGAGGTTTTTGCAACGATTCGCGACATCGTGGAAGGCGAGCCCGTCAACCTCATTGAGACCGTGGCGGAGCGCATAGCAGCGGCCATTCTCAGGGAATATCCTCCCGTTTCGGTGATTGATGTGACGGTTCACAAGCCTTCTGCGCCGATTCCGGGCAAGTTCCGCGATGCTGCCGTTTCGCTGACCAGAAAGCGGTCATGACATGGAATACCGTTGTTATCTGAGCCTAGGAGCCAATCTCGGCGAGAGAGGTGAGACACTGCGCGAGGCCCTGCGGCGTATCGCAGCACTGCCCGTTACTTTACTGGAGGCAGTCTCGCCGTTCTATGAAACAGCCCCCTGGGGCAAACTCGATCAGCCGTCTTTTCTCAATGCGGCGGCCACGGTCCTGACATCGCTGGCGCCGCGTGATTTCCTTCACGCCTGCCAGAGCATTGAACGGGACCTGGGACGTGTGCGCCATGAGCACTGGGGCGCCAGAACCATCGATATCGATTTACTGTCCATCGAAGGCTTTACATCGGATGACGAGGAACTGCGCCTGCCGCATCCCTATATGACGGAACGTGCCTTTGTCCTCGTGCCGCTGGCCGATATTGCGCCGGAACATTTCGTCAAAGGGCGCAGTGTTCGTGATTGGTGCCGGGAGGTAAGCAGGGAGGGAGTCGTGCCTGCAGCAGAGCTGTCGGACCCCTGGCCTCTTCGCCTGCTGGCCTGCATTGATGCGGATCGTGGACTGGGGAAAAACGGGCATCTCCTGGCATCCGTGCCCGAGGATATGGCGCGGTTTCGCCAGTTGACGATGGGGCAGGTGGTCATCATGGGCCGTGGTACGATGGAATCCCTGCCCGGGCGGCAGCCTCTGCGAGGGCGCGTCAATATCGTCCTTTCCCGCACGCTTCCGGCTGAAGACGCACAGGGATTCCTGCTCTGCCGGAGCCTGGCAGAACTCTGGACGTTACTGGGAAAGCTGGCTCTGGCGCATCCGGGCCGCATATTCTGGTGCATTGGCGGCGCTCATGTCTATGAGGAACTGCTGCCCTATGTGCGTGAGGCCTATATCACCGAACTCACGGCATCCTATGCGGCAGACTGTCATTTGCCGCCCCTGGGCTCAGTCATTTGCACGGGGCGGGAGGTTCATCCGGGATTTGCCTTTTGCAGCTATTGCTATCCGATGCGAATGGCTGTGATTGGAAAAGGTGTTTAATCGTATAGAAAGAAGTGTTTACCATGGAGATTTTTCATAATGACTGGGCGGAACTCTTGAATCCGGAGCTGCAGAAGCCGTATTATCGTCAATTGCGGCAGTTCCTGATCCAGGAATACCGTACCCATCATGTCTATCCGGACATGTACGCGATCTTCAATGCACTTCATTATACGAGCTATGCCGATACGAAGGTGGTCATACTCGGTCAGGATCCCTATCATGGCCCCGGCCAGGCGCACGGACTTTCCTTCTCGGTTCTGCCAGGCGTTCAGCCGCCGCCGTCTTTGCTGAATATCTTCAAGGAGCTCGAGACGGATCTTGGCTGCAAGGTCCCGAACAACGGCTGCCTGAAGCCCTGGGCCGATCAAGGGGTACTCCTGCTCAATACCGTACTGACGGTGCGGGAACATCAGGCCAACTCGCATCATGGACAGGGCTGGGAGATCTTCACCGACCGCATCATCGAGCTGCTGAACCAGCGTGAAAAGCCGATGGCCTTCATTCTCTGGGGCAGTCCGGCGCGGCGCAAGAAAGCCATGATCACGAATCCGCGCCACTATATCGTAGAGTCGGCACATCCGAGTCCGCTGTCGGCACATCGTGGCTTTTTCGGCAGCCGTCCGTTTTCCCGCGTCAATGATTTCTTGCGCAGCACGGGGCAGACGCCGATTGACTGGCAGCTGCCCGATATCTGATGATACCGGCCGTATGATGAGCGGCCGTGAAACAACAATATATTTATATATGGGGGAGCAATTTTGGGAACAAAGGTAACCATTAAGGATGTGGCGGAGCTGGCAGGCGTCTCGAAAAGCACAGTTTCCCGCTATCTGAATCGCGGTTATATCAGTGTAGAGAAACAGAAGCGTGTCCGCGAAGCCATCGAAAAGACAGGCTTTAAGTCCAACTTCTTTGCAAAACGGCTCAAGACGAAACAGAGCAAGCTCATCGGTATTGTCCTGCCGCGTATGGACTCCGTGACGGTTGGCAAGCTGCTCATGGGTATCAGCCGCATCTTCGAGCCGGCTGGCTACCAGGGAATCCTGCTCGTCAGCCATCTGTCACCAGCCAAGGAACTGGAGAACATCCGCAATCTGCAGCAGCAAGGCGTCGATGGCATCCTCGTGGATTCCGTTGGCATTACGGAGGAACATCTGGAGCTTTCGGCCAGCACGTCCGTGCCAATCCTCTATACGGGGCAGCGTCACGAGGGGGTACCCTGCATCAAGATCGATGATCATCAGGCCGGCCGCCTGGTCGGCGCATATCTGCGTCAGATGGGACATACGCGTGCCGTTTTTGCCGGTGTTACCGAAGCAGACCAGGCCGTTGGCATCGAGCGCAAGCAGGGCTTTATCGATGCCTTTACGGAAAATCGCCCGGAAGCCCGTGTTGATTTTGTGGAAACGGGGTTTGATTTTCTCTCGGCATATAACCGGGCGGCCGATATCGTGCAGCTGGAGCCGAGCGTGATTGTCGGCGCTACGGATAATATCAGCCTCGGCGTATTGCGCTATCTTCATGAACGCAGCATCCGGGTGCCGGAACAGATTTCCGTTGTCGGCTTTGGCGGTTATGATGTCGGTGCAGTCGTCTATCCCGCTTTGACGACAGTGGCCTTTGATTATGAGCTCATGGGCATGAAGGCCGCGCAGTATCTCTTGGATTTGCTGGCTGACAGAGAACCCGAAGGTCCGATGGAAATGCCGGTGTTCTTTGTCGAACGCGAGAGCGTGCGGAATCTCAAGAAGGACTTTGAGCAGCAGGAACCGACAGCTTATGCAAGCATGACATGATTCTGCACAAAAATACGGCCTGTGGCAATTGCCACAAGCCGTATTTTTGTGCAGGGAGCCGTTTATTTCTTGGTGAAGGTGATGTGAGCACCAACCGACAGTGTAGGCTGAGACGGACCCTTGACGATGATCTGTCCCGGCATGGAACCTTCGGCGTTGAAGACAATCGTGCAGTGACCTTCTTCGCGGATATTGTCGTTGGCAGCCGCACCGACTTTTTCAATCGTGTACTTTACACCGCCCATCAGGAGCTTGTCGCCCTTCTTGATGTCTTCCGTGAGCTGGCCAGGCGTATGCTCGATGACCATATCGGCGAGATTTGGCCGGATGCCTTCATCGAGCAGGATGGCGCTGTGGTTGTTTGTTAAGAAGTTGCGCGCGAGATTGCCGATGGCTGTAATTGAGACATCATACTTAATTTCCATGTTTTCGTTCCTCCTGAT
Organism: Mitsuokella sp. AF21-1AC; assembly: GCF_003458855.1. Taxonomy (NCBI): domain Bacteria; kingdom Bacillati; phylum Bacillota; class Negativicutes; order Selenomonadales; family Selenomonadaceae; genus Mitsuokella; species Mitsuokella sp. AF21-1AC. Next base: position 27,794 of record NZ_QRVW01000007.1, on the reverse strand, counting down.
ATATACATACATACAATATCGTTGCTTTATTTCACACATCTATATCTTTATATTATATCATAAAGTCTTTTCTGTGAAGAGGACATCTGGCTTCATCCTTTTTTTGTACTTCATTCCTTGTTTTTATTTATTGGAAACGAAAAAAATTAAAAAAAGGCTTGTCAAGAACGTATATATGCGCTATAATATCACATGTTGACAGCGCAGAGCTGAAAACACAGGGGTATCGCCAAGTTGGTAAGGCACGGGTCTCTGAATCCCGCATGCGTTGGTTCGAGTCCAGCTACCCCTGCCATATGGAAGTGAGCACCGCGCAAGCGGTGCTTTTTCGTTTCCTGGCAGAGTATCGTGCATTCTATAAACTTTTTGAGATTTTTTCAAAAAGAGTGTTGACAAAAGCAGCAAGGACGTGTATCATAATACAAGTCGCTGCGAGATACGGCAGCCACGCAGAGCTCCTTGAACGGAAGCCGCTGGGGCCGGACGCATCGGGCTGAAAAAAAGAAATAAAAACTTCTTGACAGCCTGAACAAAATGCGATAAGATATAAAAGTCGCTTGAAGCGAGAGCTTCGAAAGACAAAAGTTGTTCTTTGAAAACTAAACAATGCAACATGAATCATTTGTGATTCAAGCCAGATGTTTTTAAAAACATCGATTGATTATGAACTATAAGCAATCGGCAATTTCTTTACTAAGCTTCATTGAAGTTTAGATCCAAAGATAATTAGAGCCAATCAAGGTTCTTCATAAATTTTATGGAGAGTTTGATCCTGGCTCAGGACGAACGCTGGCGGCGTGCTTAACACATGCAAGTCGTACGAGGTGAATTGAAAGCTTGCTTTTGATGAACCGAGTGGCAAACGGGTGAGTAACGCGTAGACAACCTGCCGCAAAGATGGGGACAACAGTCCGAAAGGACTGCTAATACCGAATGTTGTGAGATTCCTGCATGGGAACTTCATTAAAGATGGCCTCTACTTGTAAGCTATCGCTTTGCGATGGGTCTGCGTCTGATTAGATAGTTGGCGGGGTAACGGCCCACCAAGTCGACGATCAGTAGCCGGTCTGAGAGGATGAACGGCCACATTGGAACTGAGACACGGTCCAGACTCCTACGGGAGGCAGCAGTGGGGAATCTTCCGCAATGGGCGCAAGCCTGACGGAGCAACGCCGCGTGAGTGAAGAAGGGTTTCGACTCGTAAAGCTCTGTTGTCGGGGACGAACGTGGAGACGGCAAACAGTCGTTTCCAATGACGGTACCTGACGAGGAAGCCACGGCTAACTACGTGCCAGCAGCCGCGGTAATACGTAGGTGGCGAGCGTTGTCCGGAATTATTGGGCGTAAAGGGAGCGCAGGCGGGAAGGTAAGTCTATCTTAAAAGTGCGGGGCTCAACCCCGTGAGGGGATGGAAACTATCTTTCTTGAGTGCAGGAGAGGAAAGCGGAATTCCTAGTGTAGCGGTGAAATGCGTAGATATTAGGAGGAACACCAGTGGCGAAGGCGGCTTTCTGGACTGTAACTGACGCTGAGGCTCGAAAGCCAGGGGAGCGAACGGGATTAGATACCCCGGTAGTCCTGGCCGTAAACGATGAATACTAGGTGTAGGAGGTATCGACCCCTTCTGTGCCGGAGTTAACGCAATAAGTATTCCGCCTGGGGAGTACGGCCGCAAGGCTGAAACTCAAAGGAATTGACGGGGGCCCGCACAAGCGGTGGAGTATGTGGTTTAATTCGACGCAACGCGAAGAACCTTACCAGGGCTTGACATTGAGTGAAAGAGCTAGAGATAGCTCCCTCTCTTCGGAGACACGAAAACAGGTGGTGCATGGCTGTCGTCAGCTCGTGTCGTGAGATGTTGGGTTAAGTCCCGCAACGAGCGCAACCCCTATCTTCTGTTGCCAGCACGTAATGGTGGGAACTCAGGAGAGACTGCCGCGGAGAACGCGGAGGAAGGCGGGGATGACGTCAAGTCATCATGCCCCTTATGTCCTGGGCTACACACGTACTACAATGGGATGGACAGAGAGCAGCGAAGCCGCGAGGCCAAGCGAACCCCATAAACCATCTCCCAGTTCGGATTGCAGGCTGCAACCCGCCTGCATGAAGTTGGAATCGCTAGTAATCGCAGGTCAGCATACTGCGGTGAATACGTTCCCGGGCCTTGTACACACCGCCCGTCACACCACGGAAGTCATTCACACCCGAAGCCGGTGGGCTAACCGCAAGGGAGCAGCCGTCTAAGGTGGGGGCGATGACTGGGGTGAAGTCGTAACAAGGTAGCCGTATCGGAAGGTGCGGCTGGATCACCTCCTTTCTAAGGAGTAAATGAGCGCAAGCTCATGACTCTGGTCGGTCATTTGGCCTAAGTTGCATTGTCTAGTTTTGAGAGAACAACCTCTCACAAACCTCATCCGTCAGTCCTACGGACTGCCACCTTCCCCAGAGGGGAAGGCTAAGAGGGAAATATACATACCATAATGGGGGCGTAGCTCAGCTGGGAGAGCACC
>NZ_QRVW01000007.1:24516-25108 GCF_003458855.1 Mitsuokella sp. AF21-1AC | reverse complement strand
CTGCCTTGCAAGCAGGGGGTCAGGAGTTCGATTCTCCTCGTCTCCACCATTATGGGCCTATAGCTCAGCTGGTTAGAGCGCACGCCTGATAAGCGTGAGGTCAGTAGTTCAAGTCCACTTAGGCCCACCATTAAAAACAAAATGGTATATGTACACTGAAAACTACACAGAAGAAATAAAATGTATCAAAATCATCGAGTACACATGAACAGTGTGAACAGAATGGTTTGAACGGACATTTTAGGATTTTCGAGAATTACAAATGTGATTCTCAAGCATAGACATCATAGTGATATGATACCTTTAGCGAACATAAGTTAAGCTACAAAGGGCATATGGCGGATGCCTAGGCGTTCCGAGTCGATGAAGGACGCGATAAGCTGCGATAAGTCATGGGGAGCCGCAAGTAGGCTTTGATCCATGGATTTCCGAATGGGGCAACCCGATGCGAGTTATGTTGCATCATCCATGTGTGACATGGAAGACAGACCTGGTGAACTGAAACATCTAAGTAGCCAGAGGAAGAGTAATCAAATGCGATTTGCTCACCATAGGGCTGAATGCAAATGTGCAGGATGCTTTCTGTACTGCA
>NZ_QRVW01000007.1:0-24506 GCF_003458855.1 Mitsuokella sp. AF21-1AC | reverse complement strand
TCCGAATGGGGCAACCCGGTACGAGTTATGTTGTACCATCCGAAAGGAAGACAGACCTGGTGAACTGAAACATCTAAGTAGCCAGAGGAAGAGTAATCAAATGCGATTTGCTCACCATAGGGCTGAATGCAAATGCGCAGGATGCTTTCTGTACTGCAAGGCAGAGGAGGGAGGCATGGCGGTGGCCATGTCGACTGACGATAACGCAGCAGGACGGGAAGCAGACCAGCAGATGCGTCAGATTTATGGTGAGTGAATCGCGGAGATTCCCTCAGTAGCGGCGAGCGAACAGGGAAGAGCCCAAACCGGACATCTTCGGATGACCGGGGTTGAGGACCAGCATCAAGTCAGTCAGGGATAGTCGAACAATCTGGGAAGGTTGAGCACAGACGGTGAAACTCCGGTAGACGAAATCCAGAGCTGATGGGCTGGTATCCAGAGTACCACGAGACACGTGAAACCTTGTGGGAAGCAGGGTGGACCACCATCCAAGGCAAAATACGACGGAACGACCGATAGCGCATAGTACCGTGAGGGAAAGGTGAAAAGAACCGCGGGAGCGGAGTGAAATAGAACCTGAAACCGTATGTCTACAAGCAGTCGAAGCACTTTATAGGTGCAACGGCGTGCCTATTGAAGAATGAACCGGCGAGTTAATTTCAGAGGCGAGGTTAAGCGGGAGACGCGGAGCCGAAGCGAGAGCGAGTCTGAAAAGGGCGCAAGTCTCTGGGATTAGACCCGAAACCACAGTGATCTATGCATGGCCAGGTTGAAGCTCAGGTAAAAATGAGTGGAGGACCGAACCCGTGAGTGTTGAAAAACTTTGGGATGAGCTGTGCATAGGGGTGAAATGCCAATCGAACGTGGAGATAGCTGGTTCTCCCCGAAATAGCTTTAGGGCTAGCCTCAGGTGACACATGGAGACGGTAGAGCACTGATCGGGTAAGGGAGCGTAAAGCTTACCGAGCCTAGTCAAACTGCGAATGGCTTCATGAGAAGAGCCTGGGAGTCAGAATGCGAGTGATAAGACCCGTATTCAAAAGGGAAACAGCCCAGACCGCCGACTAAGGTCCCGAATGCTGTACTAAGTGGAAAAGGATGTAGGACTTCCAAAACAACCAGGATGTTGGCTCAGAAGCAGCCACCATTCAAAGAGTGCGTAATAGCTCACTGGTCGAGAGGCCCTGCGCCGAAAATATCCGGGGCTCAAGTACAGAACCGAAGTCGCGGCATGCAAATGCATGGGTAGGGGAGCGTTCTTAATTGGTTGAAGGTTGACCGGAAGGACAGCTGGACGATTAAGAAGTGAGAATGCCGGTATGAGTAGCGAAACGATCCGTGAGAATCGGATCCACCGAAAGCCTAAGGGATCCTGAGCAACGCTCGTCGACTCAGGGTAAGTCGGGACCTAAGCCGAGGCATAAAGCATAGGCGATGGACAACAGGCGAAAATTCCTGTACTGCATGATGTTGTTTGAGGATGGAGTGACACAGCAAGGAGCTTGAGCACGCGATTGGAAATGCGTGTCGAAGGCGGTAGGCTGCAAGAGAGGCAAATCCCTCTTGCAAGGCCGAGAACTGACAGATAGGAGCGTACTTCGGTACAATCTGAATTCAAGCGTACTACACTGTCGAGAAAAGCTTCTAACGAGACATCATGTACCCGTACCAAAACCGACACAGGTAGGCGGGGAGAGAATCCTAAGGTGCGCGGGAAAACCCTCGTTAAGGAACTCGGCAAAATGCATCCGTAACTTCGGGAAAAGGATGGCCGGAGCTGGTGAAGACCTTCGCGGTTGGAGCTGGAGCCGGCGACAGAAGAGAAGCCCAAGCGACTGTTTACCACAAACACAGGTGCCTGCTAAAGAGAAATCTGACGTATAGGTGCTGACACCTGCCCGGTGCTGGAAGGTTAAGAGGAGAGGTCATTCGCAAGAAGAAGCTTTGAATTGAAGCCCCAGTAAACGGCGGCCGTAACTATAACGGTCCTAAGGTAGCGAAATTCCTTGTCGGGTAAGTTCCGACCCGCACGAAAGGTGTAACGACTTGGGCACTGTCTCAACGAGGGACCCGGTGAAATTGAAATACCTGTGAAGATGCAGGTTACCCGCGACTGGACAGAAAGACCCCATGGAGCTTTACTGCAGCCTGACATTGATTTTTGGCATGTAACGTACAGGATAGTTGGGAGACGGAGAGGATAGGCCCCCAGGCTTATCGGAGTCGCTGTTGGGATACCAACCTTTATGTGCTAGGGATCTAACTCGAGAAGTAACGAAGCTGAGGACAGTATCAGGTGGGCAGTTTGACTGGGGCGGTCGCCTCCGAAAGAGTAACGGAGGCGTCCAAAGGTTCCCTCAGCGCGGACAGAAATCGCGCGAAGAGTATAAAGGCAGAAGGGAGCTTGACTGCGAGACATACAGGTCGAGCAGGTACGAAAGTAGGGCTTAGTGATCCGGTGGAATGAGAGTGGAATTGCCATCGCTCAACGGATAAAAGCTACCCTGGGGATAACAGGCTAATCTCTCCCAAGAGTCCATATCGACGGGGAGGTTTGGCACCTCGATGTCGGCTCATCACATCCTGGGGCTGAAGCAGGTCCCAAGGGTTGGGCTGTTCGCCCATTAAAGTGGTACGTGAGCTGGGTTCAGAACGTCGTGAGACAGTTCGGTCCATATCCATCGCGGGCGCAAGATACATGAGGGAGGCTGCTCCTAGTACGAGAGGACCGGAGTGGACGGACCGCCGGTGAACCAGTTATGCCGCCAGGTGTAGAGCTGGGTAGCTGCGTCCGGAAGGGATAAACGCTGAAAGCATCTAAGCGTGAAGCCCGTCCCGAGATGAAGTATCTCATAGCGTAAGCTAGTAAGACACCTTGAAGAAGACAAGGTCGATAGGGTAGGTGTGGAAGTGCCGTAAGGCATGAAGCTGACTACTACTAATCAGTCGAGGGCTTAACTTAAGCAGGGAACATCGTTTGAAGGAACGCAAGTGACGCGCAAACGATTGTGAATCGCTTATGCAAAATCTGCTTGCAGATTTTGTAGACCTCTAAGACGTAATGAGGTTGAGTGATTCAGTCCTAGAACTAAAATGTTCGTGCAGCGTAATTTCTTCTGTATAGTTTTGAGTGTGCATGAAGCACCTGCGAAAGCGGGTGCTTTTTTCGTACTGAAGACAAAATCCCTGCAAGAAAAAAGGGCTTCACCATCAGGTGAGCCCTTCCTTTCTTGCAGGGATTTTGTTATTTTTGACCGAGCACTTCTCCCTTTATGGCTGTTTCCATCAGGAAGTTCTGTGCGGCTACCGGCGTGCTGCCCTTGCGGCACGAAGCGCGGACATACGAGCCGTCGGAACGCATCAGATAGGCTTTCTTATTGTCCTTGATATAGGTGTTCAGGATGGCCCGCAGGCGTCTCTTGTGCGCCTTGCCTGCCACCGGGATCATGAGTTCCACGCGGTTGTTGAGGTTGCGCGGCATCCAGTCAGCCGAGGAAATGAAGACATCATCCTTGCCGCCGTTGCGGAAGTAGAGGATGCGGCTGTGTTCGAGGAAACGTCCTACGATGCTGCGTACATGGATGTTCTCACTGACGCCTTTGATGCCCGGGCGCAGGACGCAGATGCCGCGGACGATGAGGTCAATCTTGACGCCGGCAGCAGAAGCCTCGTAGAGCTTGGCAATCAGGAAGCGGTCGAGCAGGGAATTCATCTTGGCCGCGATATAGGCTTTTTCACCGTTCTGGGCGTGACGGATTTCCTGGTCAATCTCAGCCATGATGGTTTCGCGCAGATTGAGCGGCGCGACGATGAGCTTGTTCCATACCGGCGGGTCAGAGAAGCCCGACAGGAAGTTGAAGAAGCGGGAGCCGTCCATGCCAATCTCATTGTCACAGGTCAGGAGGCCGACATCGGTGTAGATCTTGGCCGTGGAGCCGTTGTAGTTACCCGTGGCCAGGTGGCAGTAACGACGGATGCCGTCTTCTTCGCGGCGGATGACCATCGTGATCTTGGAGTGCGTCTTGAGTCCGAGGATGCCGTAAATGACGTGGCAGCCGGCTTCTTCAAGCAGTCTGGCCATGAGGATGTTGTTCTCCTCGTCGAAACGAGCCTTGACCTCCATGAGGACCGTGACTTGCTTGCCGTTGCGGGCAGCTGCGGCGAGGGCTGCGATGATCGGGGATTTGCTGCTCACGCGGTACAAGGTCTGCTTGATGGCAAGGACATTGTCGTCGTAGGCCGCCGTATGGATGAACTGTTCGACGGTGTGGAAGCTCTCGAACGGATGGTGCAGCAGGATATCGCCTTCGCGGATAGCCTTCCAGATATCCGGGGCCTTGCGGGCTGCGAGTTCGATGGACGGACGCGGGATAAAGGGCTTGTAGCGCAGGTGATCGAAGCCTTCGATGTTGGCGAAGGACGAGAAGAATGCAGCGCCGAGCGGTCCCTGAATCGTGTAGATATCGCCGTCTTCAAGCTCGAGTTCCTTCTGGAGAATCTGGCGCGTCTCGGCAGACGTGCTCTTGGCGATTTCCAGACGTACCGCAGCGCCCTTGCGGCGTTTTTCCAGAGACTTTTCGACCTCGGTCAGCAGGTCGTCGACATCTTCGCGGATATCGAGATCGGCATCGCGCGTGATGCGGAACGGCGTTGTTTCGAGAATCTCGTAACCGGTGAAGAACCGGCTGGCAAAGTAGCTCAGGACATCTTCGAGATAGAGAAAATGCAGCGTATCCGGCAGCTTGATGAGGCGCCCGAGGATGGCCGAAGGCACCGGCAGGATGGCCAGGCGGATGTCCTCTTCTTCATGGCGTTTGAGATGCACGGCCAAGTTCAGGCTCTTGCTGGCGAGGAAGGGGAAAGGGTGTGAGGGATCGACGGCCATCGGCGTGACAATCGGATAAATCTCGCGCTCAAAGAATTCCGTCAGCCAGAGTTCCTGCTGGCGCGTCAAGTCAGTCGGGCTGATGAAGTGGATGCCTTCGCCCTTGAGCTCGGCGAGTATAAGACGCAGGCAGCGGTCGATGTCATGAATCTGATTATGCGCGAGGCAGCTTACGGCTTCCATCTGGCCGCGTGGCGTCAGACCGCTGATGTCGTGATGGTCGATGCCGCTCTCGAGCAGATGCTTGAGGCCGGCCACGCGAATCATGAAGAACTCATCGAGGTTGGAGCAGGTGATGGCGATGAAGCGAAGGCGTTCCAGCAGAGGATTCTCCTTGCTCAGTGACTCGCGCAGGACGCGCTGGTTGAATTTGAGCCAGGTGCATTCACGATTCAGATAGTATTCCCGCTTGTGGAAGTCAATGACGTCCACCGCTCGTTCCTGTTCGTTCTCTTTCTTTTTTTTCATGGGTTATTTCCTCCTAAGAACCGGTTCAATGCCGAAAATTTCACAGAAAAGTACCGATGCGCGCTGGAAGGTCCAACGAATCAGCGAGATATCATCTTCGGCGGTGTATTCGACAATCAGCTGCTCGCGGACCAGGCGGGCGGATACGTTCTTGATCTTGCCGCTGTGGCCCTGATCGAGGGCATCGGCCAGGCGCAGGATGGCGCAGCATTTATCGGCGATGATCTCCTGATCGCGCGTGAGTTCCTGGTAATGCCGGTCATGACGGTCTGGATTATCCTTGTTGTAATAGTAATCGATGCAGGCGATGATTTCCTTTTCGGCATCGGTGATGCCGAAAATATCGGTGCCGAGGATGATCTGCCACGAATATAGCGTGTAATTGCGCAGATTGACGAATTTTCCGACCTCATGCAGGATGGCACTCATGCGCAGCAGCATGCCCTGCCGTTCGGTCAGGCCATGGACGTTGCGCAGGGCTGTGAAGAACATGGCCGCGTATTCCTCGATGCGGGATCCATGGTCGAGATTGCAGCTGTAGCGTGCTGCGATGCTGTGGGCAAGTCCGAGCAGCAGCTCGTTCTGTTCCTCGATGGCCTGGGGCGACTGCTTGATGGCACCGCACCAGACGGCATAGCTCATGAGGAAGGTCGTATCGATGACGAGAATGGACTCGATGTGCATCGTGCGCACGACCTCTTCGTAGAGCAGCAGGGTCGGCAGCAGGAGCTGGGCGCGCTGTTCGTTGAGATTGAATTCGTACATGAGTTTGCGCGTTGTCAGAGGGATTAGAGAAGTCGTCATGGACAGGAAGGCATCCGGGTCGATTTGGATGGGATAGGAATCCTTCTTTTGTGCCAGCAGCGAAGCAAAAATGCGCGCCTCAAAGCCTGAAAGCACCAGCGTGTGGATTTTGGCGTGCTCGATGCTGCTCCAGAGCGGCGACAAGGAGGCATGGATGTAGTCGCGTACGGCAGCGGGGAACATGATATCGGAGCGTTCTTCCTGGCTAAAATGCTCGAGAATGCTCAATCGTCCGCTGGCGATATTGGTCTGGAAGAGCAGATTGCCGTTCTGCCAGCCTGTGAAGCCCACACCACCGGAGGTGACATCGAGCAGCAGGACCGGTTTCTTGCCAATTGCTTCATGGTTTTTCTTGAGTTTCTGATGCAGGGCAAAGAATTTGTAGTAAATTTCTTCCGTCATATCCGCAACGTGGAAGACGAAGCCCGTGCGCAGTTTCAGGAGGTCGAGGATGCCAAGGCTGTTTTCTGCCTCGCGGATGGCCGTAGTGGCAATCGGGTAGACCTCGGTGACCCCATAATCGGCGAGCAGCTGGCGGAATCCTTGCAGGACACGGCAGAGCTCATGAATCGAAGCGAAGGAGAGGCGCTGGTGATGAAAAATCTCTTCGCCGAGCGGGATTTCCTTATTGGCTGCTTCGATGATCTCGCAATCCGTCGGCGAGCGGTAGGCCACGATGGCCACACTTGTGTGGATTGAGCCAATATGCACGACACCGAAGGTCGTTTTTCTCTTCATAACAATCTACATCCTTTCGGGTAAATCAAGGGCGTGATTCACTGCCTGTATTAAACTTATGATAACACGTTTTATATGGGAACATGCATCTCAATTGTAATGTTTTTGTAAATTTTTTGTATATATCCGCAGACAATTGTTCGAATCCATGAAGGGAAAGATGGACCGTGCATTTCTAATCTTGAAGCGGGTCTTGTGAATTGATATACTGAAAGGAAAGAGAGTTATGGTCAGGAAGGGGATTTTTATGGAGAGAGTGGCAATCATCGATATGGGATCCAATTCAATCCGCTTTATCATCATGCAGATTGCGGAGAATCATTCCTATCGCCTGGAATATCAGCAGAAAGAAGCCATCCGCCTGGGACGCGGGATGTCAGAGACGGGGAAGCTCAATCCTGCCGGTGTCAAGCGGGCGATGGAATGCCTCAAGGTCTACCGCCACATGATGGAGGTCATGAAGATCACGAAATGCATCGCCGTGGCGACGGCTGCTGCCCGCAATGCCAAGGACGGCCCGGCCTTCATCGAGCGCATCAAGCGCGAGACGGGCATCGAGGTCACGGTCATTTCGGGCGAGCGCGAGGCGTATCTCGGCTATCTCGGCGTGGTCAATACGATTGCCGAGGACCATTACCTGCAGTTTGACCTCGGCGGTGCTTCCATCGAAGTCTCGCTGGTCGAGCACCGCAAGATCGTGGAATCCGTATCCGTACCCATTGGCGCCGTAACGGTCACCGATGCCTTCAATCTGTCGGACAAGGTGACCACGGCGGCTCTCGACCGCTGCAAGAGTTTCATCCAGGAAAAGTATGAGACGATGATCCCCTGGGCCAAGGGCGTGAATCTTCCCATCATCGGCGTGGGCGGCACCGTGCGAAACCTCGCCAAGATGGACCAGGCCCACACGAATTACCAGCTGGCCCGTATCCATAATTACATCATCCCGCGCAAGCGCTTTGACGACAATTACAATGCCATCATCAAATCGAGCCTTGCAAACCGCCGTCGCATGCGCGGTCTTTCGACGGAGCGAGCCGATATCATCGTGGCTGGCGCGCTCATCATCCGCTGCCTCGTGGGGTTTGCCGGGGGACGCGATCTCATCGTCTCCGGCTGCGGCCTGCGCGAAGGCGTCTTCTACGAATACTACGGAGAGAAGTACGGGCAGGGGCCTGTCGTACAGGATATCCTGCGCGCCAGCGTGAAGAATTATCTCGGCACGACGGAGTGCCAGCCGGAGCATCTGGCGCGCGTGCGCGATCTCGCACTCAGCCTCTTTGACCAGCTGCGCCCGCTGCACAAGGCAGGCAGGCGCGAGCGCGAACTCCTCGAAGTGGCCGCTTCGATGCACGATTCGGGCAAGACCATCAATTACTATGAGCACGCGCGCCATTCCGCCTTCATCATCGCGCATGCTCCAATCTATGGCATGCGTCAGAAGGAACAGCTCATCGCGTCCTTCATCGCGGGCTTCCATCACGGTATCAGCAACAAGATCATGCGTTCCTACCGCTACGCGATGATGCTGACGCAGGAAGACTGGCAGCTCGTGCGCAGGCTTTCCCTGCTGCTGGCTTTGTCAGAAGCCGCCGATGTGACGTATGAAGGCGTCGTCACGGGCTTTGACGTCACAAATGACGAAGAGGGCGTCGTGCTGGCCGTTCGCAGCGGTAAAGGTACCTCGCATAGTGCGGCGGACTTTGAAATGAAAACGTATGCTAAGCAATTCAAGAAGGAATATGGCAAACCGCTCATCATTCTCTGGCACAAAGACTGAGGTTGACAAGCGGACGCCCTTTTGCTAAACTCGTAATAGCAATGATGAAGAAGAGTAGCCTCAAAGCTAGCGAGACGGCGATGGTGCAAGGCCGTCAGGGAGGCGAAAGGCACTTCGGAGCAGAATCCCATAGCTTGAGGTGGGTTTTCCCTGGGAAAACCAATCAGGGTGGAACCGCGGTACTTGTCATGCAAGTCTCGTCCCTGTAACGTCACGTTGCAGGAACGAGACTTTTTTGTTTCTGTAACAATTTGGAAAAGGAGTTGTTCCCATGAAATTTCAGGAAATCATCCTGGCCCTGCAGAAATTCTGGTCGGAGCAGGGCTGCATTCTGGCAGAACCGTACGATGTGGAGAAGGGCGCCGGCACGATGAATCCGTCGACCTTCCTGCGCGTGCTGGGCCCGGAGCCCTGGCATGTCGCTTATGTCGAGCCTTCGCGCCGTCCGGCCGATGGCCGTTATGGCGATAATCCGAACCGCCTGTATCAGCATCATCAGTTCCAGGTCATCATGAAGCCGTCGCCGGACAACATCCAGGAGCTCTACTTAGAGAGTCTTGAGCGTCTCGGCATCGACCCGAAGCAGCATGATATTCGCTTCGTCGAGGATAACTGGGAATCGCCGACGCTCGGCGCCTGGGGCCTGGGCTGGGAAGTATGGCTTGACGGCATGGAAATCACGCAGTTCACGTATTTCCAGCAGGTCGGCAGCCAGGATGTGCGTCCGGTGGCTTCGGAGATCACGTACGGCCTCGAGCGTCTCGCCATGTACATCCAGGGCGTCGAGAATGTCTACGACATCCAGTGGACGGATGATTACACGTATGGCGATGTCTTCCATCAGAACGAGTACGAGCAGTCGGTCTACGCCTTCGACCTTTCCGATGAGGCCCTGCTCTTCGATCTCTTCGACAAATACGAGAAGGAAGCCGTGCGTATCATCGAGAAAGGCTACGTCCATCCGGCTTACGATTACGTGCTCAAATGCTCGCATACCTTCAATCTGCTGGATGCCCGCGGTGCCATCTCGGTTTCGCAGCGCGCCGCTTTCATCGGCCGCGTCCGCAAGCTCGCGCGCCTTTGCGCCGAGTGCTATCTGAAACAGCGTGAAGAGCTCGGTTATCCGATGCTGCATAGAGGGGAGAAGTGAGCATGGCTAAGGATCTGTTATTTGAAATCGGCACGGAAGAGATTCCGGCCCATGTAATGCCGGGCACCCTGGCCCAGCTCAAGGAACATGCGGAAAAGGCATTCAAGGAGAACCGCATCGCCTTTGATGCCATCCGCACGCTCGGTACGCCGCGCCGCACGGCACTTCTCGTCAAGGGCCTAGCGGAGAAACAGGAAGATGTCACGAGCGAGAACCGCGGCCCGTCCGTCAAGATTGCCTTTGATGCTGACGGCAAGCCGACGAAGGCTGCACAGGGATTTGCCCGCGGTCAGCACGTCGCGCCGGAAGACCTCGTCGTCAAAGACGGCTATGTCTATGCGGAAGTCCATGAGGAAGGCCAGCTGACGGCAAAGCTCCTCGAGACGCTGCTGCCGGAACTCGTCTGCGGCCTCTCCTTCCCGAACAACATGCGCTGGGGCGACCTCGACTTCAAGTTCATCCGCCCGATCCGCTGGTTCGTTGCCCTTTATGACAAGGATGTCATCCCGTTTGAGCTCGCCAACGTCAAATCGGGCCGCACGTCCCGCGGCCACCGCTTCCTCTCGCAGGGCGATTTCACGATTGATTCGGCCGCTGACTACGAAGCGGCCTGCGAGGAGAACTTCATCATCGTCGATCAGGATAAGCGCAAGGCTATGATCCGCGAGCAGATTGAGGAAGTCGCCAAGGCGAATGGCGGCCAGGCCGAGATTACGGAAGACCTGCTCGAAGAAGTCCTCTATCTCGTGGAGTATCCGACGGCCCTCTGCGGCAAATTCGAGGAAAAATACCTGCAGCTGCCGCCGGAAGCTGTCATCACGCCGATGCGCGACCATCAGCGTTACTTCCCGGTCAAGACGGTCGAGGGCAAGCTGCTGCCGCTCTTCATCACCGTGCGCAACGGCGGCAGGGAATACCTCGAGACGGTTCAGCACGGCAATGAGCGCGTGCTGCGCGCCCGCCTGGCCGATGCCCAGTTCTTCTTCGATGAAGACCGCAAGAAGAGCCTCGAGGAGCATCGCGACAAATTAAAGACCGTCGTCTTCCAGCAGGGCCTCGGCACGATGTACGAGAAGACGGAGCGCCTGGCTGTTCTCGCAGACTTCATCGCCGACGAACTCCATGCCGATGAGAAGGCACACAAGCACGCACATCGCGCGGCACTGCTCTCGAAAGCCGATCTCGTCACGGGCATGGTCACGGAGTTCACCGAACTGCAGGGCATCATGGGCCGCGAGTACGCAAAGCTTGACGGCGAGTGCGAGAAGGTGGCCATCGCCATCGACGAGCATTACAAGCCGCGCTTTGCCGGTGACAGCCAGCCCGCTACGACGGCCGGCCGCATCGTGAGTACGGCTGACAAGATCGATACGATTGTCGGCACGTTCAGCCTCGGCAAGATCCCGACGGGCTCGCAGGATCCGTTCGCCCTTCGCCGCCAGGCTCTCGGCCTCGTCAACATGATGATCGAAGCGAAATATCATCTGAGCCTTTCTGCACTCGTCAGCAAGTCGATGGACCTCTACGGCATTGCGGATGAGGCAGCTCGCGAAAAGATGCAGCAGGATGTGGCAGACTTCATGCGCCTGCGCCTCAAGAACGTCCTCGAGTCCGTCCGCTACGACGTGCTCGATGCCGTGCTCAGCAATGTCGATGACCTCTACGCCGTCGCTCAGCGTGCAGTGGCTGTGGAAGCATTCGTGGCAGGCAAGGATGCGGAGAAGGATATCCAGGCATTCGTGCGCGTGGGCAACCTGGCCAAGAAGGCCGGGCAGACTGTTGTGGATGCAGCGCTCTTCCAGAATGACGAGGAACGCGCACTCTATGCGGCCTATGAGGAAGCTGATAAGGCTGCTGCCGAGAAGCTTCAGGCCGAGGATTACGCCGGCGCCCTTGAAGCCTTCACGCAGCTTTCGCAGCCCATCGATGCCTTCTTCGATGGCGTCATGGTCATGGACAAGGATGAGAAAATCCGCGACAACCGTCTGGGACTGCTGAAAAGCATCGATGCACTCGTGAAGCGCGTGGCTGATTTCAGCAAGATCGTCACGGCCTGATGCCTCTGGCTCGATACCGGACCAGGCAATGACAGGAAAAGGACCTGATATCCGATGAAAACCGGATACCAGGCCCTTTCTTTTTCCTGTATTCTCAGGTGGTGCGTTTTGTTTTTAGGAAGCTTTGTTCTTCTCAAGATCGTATTCCAGATGTGTGCAGGCCTTTTCCTGATCGCCGTCGACCATGAGCACGTGTCCGTCAAACAGGACCAGGCGGTCGTCCCAGCGATACTGCACAGCATCGCTGCTGATGGAGAGTCCCGGCCGCTTCATGGAACAGCGCTGGCCGAACAGGAAGGCACGGCTGTCGTCAAGGCTGGCATAGATGGCCTCGCCGCTGAAGATGATCTCGTTTTCAACCAGGCGCGCATTGCCCTGCATCCAGATGGTGCGCAGATTGCTTGTCAGCTGTGCTTCATTGGCCAGCAGCATGCGGCTGCCGAGATCGATGCGCACGTTGCCGTGGCAGACGTAACGGCCTGTCTGTTCATCATAGCTCACCTGGTCGGCTGATACAGCCTCCGGCTGGCTGCGCCCCGGTGCCTGCAGGGTCTGCGCGGCCCCCGGGCGCGTGCCGGTGTGCAGGGCAATCAGCAAGACCAGGCAGAAGAGCAGGCATATTTTTCCTTTTCCCACGGGAATCACCTCATAATCGTCCAATTTTACACTTCTATTTTACTCCAGTCGTGATTATTTTGCAAAATAGGGGGCAAGCGATACGAAATAGGGGCAGGAAATCGGGCAGTCTTTCTCGTAATATAATAGATAGCGGGAACTTGAAGAGACGTGTCTCTGTGGTTCCTGTACACGCAAAATGGTTAAGACAAGAAGCTGATTGGCAGGAGGTGGGATGTGCCTTGAATATCCGAGAACGGACGGAAGAGCTGGAATACCAGCTGCTGGCACCGCAGGCGGCGAAAAGCAGGGCGGCGAAGCGCAAGCTGCCGATGGAGGAATGTGAGTTCCGCACGAAGTTCCAGCGTGACCGCGACCGCATCCTGCATTCCAAGTCATTCCGGCGCCTCAAGCGGAAGACACAGGTCTACATCGTGGCCGGCGATCACTATCGCACGCGCATGACACACAGCCTTGAAGTGGCGCAGATATCGAGAACCATTGCCAGAGGGCTGCGGCTCAATGAGGATCTGACGGAAGCCATCGCGCTCGGGCACGATGTCGGCCATACGCCCTTCGGTCATGCCGGTGAAGCCGTCATGAACGAACTGACGGGGCATTTTGCGCACAACGAGCAGAGCCTGCGCGTCGTGGAATTCCTCGAAAAGGGAGGCCGTGGACTCAACCTGACGTATGAGGTCAAGGACGGAATCGTCAATCACACGGGGCCGCATCTTCCCAAGACACTCGAAGGGCGCATCGTGCGCACGGCTGACCGCATCGCGTATCTCTGCCACGATTACGACGACAGCCTGCGCGCGGGATTGCTCAAGGACGGTGATTTGCCGCAGGAGGTCTACGACTGCTTTGGGCCGGATACTTCGCATATGATCACGAGCATGGTCGGAGACATGATTGAGAATTCCCGGGAATTGAAGGATGTCCGGCCCTCCCGCAGGGTGCAGGACGTCATGGATCATTTCCGCAGCTTTATGTTCGAGCATATCTATCTCTCGCCGGCGCTGGCCGATGAGCGGCGTCAGGCAGGCTTTGTGCTGCGGGCGCTCTACGCGTATTTCCTCGACCATTTCGAGGTACTGCCGGAAGAATTCCGGCAGCGGGAGAAGCGGTGGAGCCGCAGCCAGATCGTGACGGATTATGTGGCGGGGCTGACGGACAGTTATGCCGTCCAGCGATTCAATGAAATCTTCGTGCCGCCGGTGGGCCGCGTGCTGAAGGCGGGCTCCTGAGGCTGGCCGGGGATGAACCGTTTGCGCGATTGGTTGAAAACTTTCTTGCCGTCAGGCAGGTTTTTGGACAATCGTAGCGAATATACTACAAGTGCCAGAAGAATCGGCACAGGATGCATGCCAATAGAATGGAAGGATACAGCAAGGTGGATCGTATGCGCAATGAGGAGATGGACGATTTCGTCGAACGGGTCAATGCCCAGACGGATATCCTGAGCGTCGTACAGGGATATGTTCCCATGAAACGCAAGGGCAACCGCTACTGGGGCTGCTGCCCGTTCCATCAGGAAAATACGCCATCGTTCTCCGTCGTACCCGACAAGGGCTTCTTCTACTGCTTTGGCTGTCATGCGGGCGGCAACGCCTTCAAATTCCTTTCGATGATCGAGAACGTATCGTACTTTGAAGCCATCAAGCTCCAGGCGGAAAAGCTGGGGATTCCCCTGCCGGAGCGTCACAAGAGTCCGCAGGAATTGGCCCGTGAACGGGAGCGGAAGGATTTGCGCAAGGTCAATGAGCTCGCGCGGGATTTCTTCCACAATTGCCTGACGATGACGCGGCTCGGGGAACCGGGATTGGCATATTTCAAGAAACGTGGCATCCGTCCTGAGACGATTGAGGAATTTCAACTCGGTTTTGCACCACTTGCCTGGGATAAGTTGTCCACGGCTTTCTTGAAGCGTGGAATCAAGCAGGAATTTTTATTGGCAAGCGGCCTCGCGGCTGAGCGTCGTAACGGCAACGGCCTTTATGACAGATTCCGAGGCCGCGTCATCATCCCGATTGCGGATGAACGCGGGCGAGTGGTTGGATTCGGCGGCCGGGTCCTCGATGACTCGACCCCGAAATACTTGAATACGCCGGAAACCGTGATCTTCAACAAGCGGCGCATCCTGTTCGGACTGGACCGCGCTCACCGCGCCATCCAGCGCGAAGGATACGCCATTGTCGTGGAGGGCTACATGGATGCAATCTCTGTTTTTGACGCTGGCGTCGAAAACGTTGTCGCCTCTTTGGGAACGGCCTTTACGCCGGAACACAGCAAACTGCTCCTGCGCTATGCGCCGGTGATCTGCTTCTGCTACGACAGCGATGAGGCCGGCCAGAATGCGACGATACGGGCCCTGTCGATTGTCCGCGATACAGGAGCGGAGGTCCGGGTCATCGTCGTGCCGGATGGCAAGGATCCGGATGAATACATACGGAAGCACGGCGCAGAGGCCTTTCGCGTCCTCGTGCAAAAGGCCATGCCGCTCGTGGAGTACCGCCTGCACTACGTGCTCTCTCACATGCGTTACGATACGCTGGCCGGGAAGGTACAGGCCCTGCAGGCCATGATGCCCGTGCTCGCGGGCATCCGCAAGCCGGCTGAGCGCAGTGAATACGAAAAAAAGCTTGCACAGGCCCTGATGCTCGATGAGGGCGTCGTGCAGGCCGAACTGGCCCGCTATCGGCCGGAGGTCCTGCCGAAGGAGACGAAGGCCCCTGTGCGTCAGGCTGTCGTGCAGCAGGACGATGCCCTGCGCCGGGCCGGACGCATCGTCATCCGCATGGCCTGGCAGGATCCTGCCGTCCTCGCCCACGTGGAGACAATCCTCACGCTCGAGAAGCTGGCAGACCCCGTGCAGCGCGAAATCCTGCTGCTTTTGAAGCAGGGCCTTTCAGAGGGGCGTCCCGTGGATGAGGCCATGACGGCCGGCTTGAGCGATGAAGCGTCCGCAGAGCTTTCTCGCGCCCTCGTCGAGAATCTCGGGGGACGGGAGGAAACCCAGGCTTATGAGGACTCGCTCAAGGTACTCAAGAAAGCGGAGCTCAACGCATTGTATATGGAACACAGCCGCAGGGCCAATGAATACCTGCAGGCTGGCAATAAGGCGTATCTGGATGAATTGAATGAGGTAAATAAGATCAAACATGAAATGGATGAATGGTGAACTGTTGACGAATTTATGGATGGGACGTCTGGAAAGGGGGCAGTCGAATGGCTGAAAAGAAGACCGCAAAGGCTGCTGGCAAGAGCCGCAGCTCTGAGATCATAGAGAGCCTGTTATCGAAGGGAAAGAAGAATGGTGGCACGCTGACATATGGAGAGTTGGTGGATGCCCTGCAGACGCAGGATCTGTCGCCGGATGAGATTGACGCCATGTACGATATGTTCAGCAAGCGTGGCATCGAGATCGTGGATGATTCCAACAGCGATTCCCATGATGACGATGTGGATATGGATGTGGACAAAGCTGACGAAGATGTGGAAATCGACCTCAGCGTACCGGAAGGTGTCAGCATCGATGATCCTGTGCGCATGTACCTCAAGGAAATCGGCCGCGTCCCCCTGTTGACAGCAGAAGAAGAGGTTGCACTGGCCAAACGCATGGAGGCTGGTGATGAAGAAGCCCAGAAGCGCCTGGCGGAAGCTAACCTGCGCCTGGTCGTCAGCATCGCCAAACGCTATGTCGGCCGCGGCATGCTCTTCCTGGATCTCATTCAGGAAGGCAACCTGGGCCTCATCAAGGCCGTGGAGAAATTCGATTACAACAAGGGCTATAAATTCAGTACGTATGCGACCTGGTGGATCCGTCAGGCCATCACGCGCGCCATCGCGGACCAGGCCCGTACCATCCGCATCCCGGTACACATGGTCGAGACGATCAACAAGCTCATCCGCGTGTCGCGCCAGCTCCTGCAGCAGCTCGGACGTGAACCGACCCCGGAGGAAATCGCCAAGGAAATGGAGATCAGCGTCGAGCGCGTGCGCGAGATCATGAAGATCGCGCAGGAACCGGTGTCGCTCGAGACGCCAATCGGCGAGGAAGAGGATTCGCATCTCGGCGATTTCATCGAAGACCAGGATGCAACGGCACCTGCCGATGCGGCTTCATTCATGCTGCTCAAGGAACAGCTCGAGGACGTCCTCGATACGCTGACGCCGCGTGAGGAAAAGGTTCTGCGTCTGCGCTTCGGACTCGACGATGGCCGTGCCCGCACGCTCGAAGAGGTCGGCCAGAATTTCGGTGTCACGCGCGAGCGCATCCGCCAGATTGAGGCCAAGGCCCTGCGCAAGCTGCGCCATCCGAGCCGCAGCCGCAAGCTCAAGGATTTCCTGGACTGAGTCAGGATTTGAGATTCGTGCATAAAAATAACCTGTTTCATGTTTGGCATGGAACAGGTTATTTTTTGTATCAACTAAAAAAAATTTTTTGCGTTTCTGACACAGGAAAGCGGGAGACCGGCGCTGGATGTTCTGGCCATGACGTATATTTGCCAGATGGAACAGGACAATTTTTTTGTCGGCAGGTATTGACATATCCCTGTACACACCCTATAATAATATCTGTTGTTGATATTCCTCGATAGCTCAGCCGGTAGAGCACCTGACTGTTAATCAGGCTGTCGCAGGTTCGAATCCTGCTCGAGGAGCCATAAGCATTGTAAGGGTGTAACAGTTGTTACACCCTTTTTGTTATGTTATGATAGTGTCATAGTCTGAAAAGGGGGACTTCCTCATGCATCTTGATGATCGACTGCAAGCGTTGGCCGACTTTGTTCCGGAGGGCAGCCGCGTGGCGGATATCGGCACCGATCACGGGTACCTGTCCATCGCGCTCGTCCAGGCGGGAAAAGCGGATTTTGTCGTGGCCAGCGACAAGAATGCCGGCCCCTTCGAGGCTGCGAACCGCACGGTCCGGGAAGCCGGGCTCATGGACAAGATCTCCGTGCGCCTCGGCGACGGACTCGCCACCGTGAAGCCGGGTGAGGTGGATACGGTCTGCATCGCCGGCATGGGCGGCGTGCTCATGACGGACATCCTGAACGCATCACAGGATGTCGTCGCGAAGCTTACGACACTGATTCTGCAGCCTCAGAGCGCAGCAGCCGAACTGCGCCGCTGGCTCTATCACAGCCACTGGCATATCGTCGACGAGTCGTTGGCCATCGCGGATGGCCGCATCTATGAGATCATCAAGGCCGAACGCGGCAAGCGCAAGATGCCGGAGGAGATCCTGCTGGAGATCGGACCCGTGCTCTGGGAAAAGAAGCCGCCGCTTCTGCGCCATCACATCGAATCGCTGCTGTTCCAGCAGCGGCGCGTGGCCATCGGCATGGAAAAGAGCAAGCGGGCCCTGTCCTCCAAGAAGTATCAGAAAGTAAAAGATCGCATCAAAGAGTTGGAGGCGCGTTTATCGTGGTAAAATGTCAAGTCATACTCGATGCCATCGAGCGCATCGCACCCAGGCATCTGGCGGAGGAATGGGACAATCCCGGTCTTTTGGTCGGCAGCCCGGCACAGGAGGTCGGCAGGATCCTCGTGGCGCTCGATGTCAGTGATGAAGTCGTTCATCAGGCCATCGAGCAGGGCGCGAAACTCATCGTTGCCCATCATCCGCTCATCTTTCATCCGCTCAAGAAGCTGCGCACGGATCTGCCGCTTGGCCATCGTCTGTCCGTCCTGCTGAAGCATGATATCGCCGTCGTGGCGGCGCATACGAATCTCGACATCGCACAGGGCGGCGTCAACGATGTGCTGGCAAATGCCATCGGCCTTTCAAAGCTTTCGAGCTTCATCATCACGGAGCAGCATGAAGACGGCGCGGCCGAGAGCCTCGGGCGCATCGGCTTCCTGCCAGCGCCCATGACCATCCGCGACTTTGCGGCAAAGGTGCGCGAGGCACTGCCGACACAGCACGTGCGTTTCGTGGATGCCGGCGCCCGCCCCGTGCGTAGGGTCGCGCTCTGCAGCGGTGCCGGTGCAGAATTCATCGGCAAGGCGGCCATGATGGGAGCCGACGTTTACGTGACGGGCGATGTCAAGTATCACGACGCCCAGCAGGCAGCGGAACTCGGCATGCACCTCATCGATGCCGGCCATTTCGGCACGGAATTCCCCGTGGTCAGTGCACTGGCGGCGCGTCTGCGCCAGGAACTTCAGCAGGTACCGGGCGAGGTCCGGGTCCTTGAGGACCAGTCTTCCCGTGATTTCTTTGAATTAGCCTGACGATTATGCGTCGGAGAAAGCAGGGGAATATTGTATGGTCAAGAATGCTTTGCGGAAACACACGGCACGTTATGCTCAGATCACGATCGGCTGCACGCTTGTCTGCCTGGGCTTCAACTTGTTTTTGATACCGGCCCATCTGATGACGGGCGGTCTAAGTGGTATTGCACTCATTGTTTACTATTTGGCGGGACTGCCCGTCGGCATGCAGAATATCGTCTACAATCTGCCAATCCTTTATCTGGCCTATCATGTATTCGGCAAGCTCTATGCCGCTGATACGATCTTTGGCACGGTCGTGCTCTCCATCATCCTCGATGCGACGCACTTCATGGTGGATTGGAACGTATGTGCAGACCCGATGCTCAATTCGATTTTCGGCGGCGTGCTCGCCGGCGCGGGCTTTGGCATGGTCTTCCGCTCGAACGCCAATACCGGCGGACTCGACGTCATCGCCGCCATCACGAAAAAATATTATTCGATTGATGTCGGTACGGTCGTCTTCCTGTTGAACTTCCTTATCATCATCGGGTCCATGGTCCTGTTTGGCATCGAAGTGGCCCTGTTCAGCCTTGTGTCGATTTATGTGACGGCTGAGCTCACGAACCGCGTGGCCGCCGGCCTCAATCGCGAGAAATCCATCGTCATCGTCTCGCCGCAGGCCAAGACCATCTGTGCGGACATCATGGAGAATGTGCATCGCGGCGCAACGTTCATCGACGGCCGCGGCGGCTTCGCCGAGGAACCGAAGAACATCCTCTTCGTCGTCGTGAGCCTCACGCAGGTCAGCCGCGTCAAGACGATTGTCGATCATCATGACCCGCAGGCCTTCATGATTGTCTCGGATACCTCCGAGGTATCGGGCAAGGGCTTCACGCTCGAATGCGAGAGCTACGAGGATGCACGGCGCAAATGGAGGCAGACGCACGAAAAGCAGCTGGCCTTTCAGACGGGGAGCGGCCGGGATGCGGGAAACAGTTGACGGCAGGCGCGTTCCCCGCTATAATAAATCATATGTAAACACGTAAAATCCTTGGATGCAGAGCAGTAGGCGCGGAACGCCCAAAGAGAACCGGCGGCAGGTGTGAGCCGGTGACACGAAACGCTGAACTCGCTGCGGAGGAGCAGCTGGGAAACCCTTTTGGAAGGAAACGGCTGACGCCTGCCACGTTACGGCACCGAGAGGATGCTTCGGCATCAAGCAGGGTGGTACCGCGAATCATCGTCCCTGGCTGTCTGAAAAGACGGCCGGGGACTTTTTGTTTTTAGGAGGAAATCAGCATGGAAAGATATTCGCCGCAGGACATCGAGTCGAAATGGCAGCAGAAATGGGAAGCGGAAGAGGTCTACAAGACGGAAGCCGACCCCAACCGCCCGAAGTATTACGCACTTGAGATGTTCCCGTATCCGTCGGGCAATCTGCACATGGGCCATGTGCGCAACTACGCCATCGGCGATGTCATGGCGCGCTACAAGACGATGGAGGGCTTCAACGTCCTGCACCCGATGGGCTTCGACTCCTTCGGCATGCCTGCTGAGAATGCCGCCATCAAGCACGGCGTCAAGCCGGCCGACTGGACGTACAGCAACATCGAGAACATGGAGAAGCAGCAGAAGAAGCTTGGTCTTTCCTATGACTGGGACCGCGAGGTCAAGACGTGCGATCCGTCGTACTACAAGTGGACGCAGTGGCTGTTTGAGCTCTTCTACAAGCGCGGCCTCGCCTACAAGAAAAAGGCATCGGTCAACTGGTGCGACACCTGCGGTACGGTGCTTGCCAATGAGCAGGTCATCGACGGCAAATGCTGGCGCTGCGACCATGAGGTTCACAAGAAGGATCTCTCGCAGTGGTTCCTCAAGATCACGGATTATGCCGATGTGCTCTTAAAGGACCTCGACAAGCTCAAGGGCTGGCCGGAGCGCGTCAAGACGATGCAGGACAACTGGATCGGCCGCAGCGAAGGCCTCGAGTTCAACCTTGAGGCACCAGAGCTCGGCACCTCGATTGCCGCCTACACGACGCGTCCCGATACGGTCTACGGCATCACGTTCCTCGCGCTCGCTGCCGAGCATCCGCTCGTCGACAAGATCTGCGAGAACAATCCGAAGGCCGAGGAGATCCAGGCTTTTGTCAAGCGCACGCGCAATCAGAGTGAGATTGAGCGCACGTCGAGCGAGTCCGAGAAGGAAGGCATCTTTACGGGCGCTTACTGCATCAACCCGTTCAATGGCAAGAAGGTGCAGATCTGGGTCACGAACTACGTCCTCGCCGACTACGGCACGGGCGCCGTCATCGGCGTGCCGTCCGAGGATTCGCGTGACTGGATGTTCGCGACGAAGTACGACATCCCGAAAATCATCACGCTGCAGCCGCGTGACCACGAGCTCAAGCTCGAGGAGATGACGGAAGCCTACACGGACAAGGACGGCGTGCTCGTCAATTCCGCGGAATTCACGGGGCTCGATATCAAGGCTGCTATGAAGGGCATCATGGACAAGGCCGAGAAGGAAGGCTTCGGCAAGCGCCGCGTCAACTTCCGCCTGCGTGATTGGCTCATCTCGCGCCAGCGTTACTGGGGCGCACCAATCCCGGTCATCAACTGCCCGCACTGCGGCGAAGTCCTCATGCCGGAAAAAGACCTGCCGGTCATGCTGCCGGAGGACGTTTCGTTTGAGCAGGGCTCGCTCTCGCCGCTCGCGTCGAGTGAGAGCTTCGTCCACTGCAAGTGCCCGAAGTGCGGCGCCGATGCGACGCGTGAGACGGATACGATGGATACGTTCATCTGCTCTTCGTGGTACTATCTGCGCTATACAGATCCGCACAACGACAAGGAGCCGTTCGCCAAGGACAAGGTCAACTACTGGGCACCTGTCGACCAGTACATCGGCGGCATCGAGCACGCCATCCTGCATCTCCTGTACTCACGCTTCTTCACGAAGGTGCTGCACGACGCCGGCCTCGTCGACTTCGATGAACCGTTCACGAACCTCCTGACACAGGGCATGGTCCTCAAGGACGGCTCGAAGATGTCGAAGTCCAAGGGCAATGTCGTTTCGCCGGAGGAAATCATTGCGAAGTATGGCGCCGATACAGCACGCCTCTTCATCCTGTTCGCCGCACCGGTCGACCGCGACCTCGAGTGGAGCGACCAGGGCGTCGAGGGCTCGTACCGCTTCCTCAACCGCGTCTGGCGCATCCTCGGCCACTTCGAAGACGCCATCAAGAACGGCCCGGAGAAGTACGACATCACGAAGCTCACGAAGGACGAGAAAGATCTGCGCCGCGTCCTGCATGTGACGATCCGCAAGGTTACGGAGGACGTGCGCGACCGCTTCATGTTCAATACGGCCGTATCGTCCATCATGGAGCTCGTCAATGCCTTCTATGGCTTCCAGGACAAGGAGCTCAACGCCGGCCTCGCCCGCGAGGTGGCCGAGAACCTCATCAAGCTCCTGGCCCCGTTTGCCCCGCACATTACGGAAGAGCTCTGGAGTCGCCTGTTCGCCGGTCAGGGCAGCGTCCATCAGCAGAAATGGCCTGCTTACGATGAAGCGGCCACGAAGCTCGATGAAATTGAGATCGTGCTGCAGATCAACGGCAAGGTCCGCGACAAGATCACGATCCCTGCCGATACGGACCGCGCGGGCATGCAGGAAATCGCCATGAAGCTGCCGCGCACGCAGGAGCTCACGGCTGGCAAGGAAATCGTCAAGGTCATCTGCGTGCCGAAGAAGCTTGTCAATATCGTGGTCAAGGGCTGAGCCGTCAGCAGGCTGCCTGGCCGCTTATAGAAAATGCCGCATCTGGTCAAAACGACCGGCTGCGGCATTTTCATTGTGATACCAGGGACTCGCAAGAAAGACTTTCTCCGCAACCGGGGATATGATATACTAATTTTTGTTTTACGAAACGGGCGGCAGGAATGCCAGGTCAGGGGCCAAAGAGCCAAGAAAGGAAGAGAACATGAGCGTATTGGAAGTATCCCATCTGTCCCACAGTTACGGTGGCCGGGAGATTTTTGAAGATGTATCGTTCCGCCTGCTCAAGGGGGAACATGTGGCACTCGTCGGTGCGAACGGCGAGGGCAAATCCACATTCATGTCCATCATCACGGGCAAGCTGACGCCGGATGCGGGGACCGTGACCTGGGCGAAGCGCACGAAGGTCGGCTACCTTGACCAGCATGCCGAGCTCAAGGCAGGCATGACGATCCGCGAGACGCTGCGCACGGCATTTGACCACCTTGTGCAGCTCGAGCAGGAGATGCTGGCGGTCTATGACAAGATGGGCGAGGCCTCGCCCGAGGAGATGGATCAGCTCATGAAGGATGTCGGCGACATCCAGGACATCCTCGATGCCGGCAGTTATTACACCATCGATGCGCGGATCGAGGAAGTCGCGGGCGGCCTGGGCCTCAGGGACATCGGCCTCGAGCGCAGGGTCGACGAGCTATCGGGCGGCCAGCGCACGAAGGTGCTTTTGACGAAGCTCCTGCTCGAGAACCCGGAGATACTGCTGCTCGACGAGCCGACGAATTACCTCGATGCCGAGCATATCAGCTGGCTGACGAACTACCTGCAGAATTATGAGAACGCCTTTATCGTGATCTCGCACGATGTGCCGTTCCTCAACGCCGTGACGAATGTGATCTGGCATGTTGACAACCTCAAGCTCACGCGCTACACGGGCAGCTATGAGAAATTCGAGGAGATGGCCGCACTCAAGCGCCGTCAGGAAGAAGCCGCCTACGAACGCCAGCAGGCCGAAATCAAGAAGGAGCAGGACTTCATCCAGCGCAACAAGGCACGTGTCGCGACGCGTGGCATGGCCAACAGCCGCCAGAAGAAGCTCGACAAGATGGAGGTCCTGACGAAGCGCCAGGAGAAGCCGAAACCGCACTTCCATTTCCAGCCGGACCGCACGCCGTCGCGCTTTGTCATCGAGGCCAGACGCCTTGTGCTCGGTTACGATACGCCGCTGACGAAACCAGTCGACATCAAGGTAGAGCGCAATAAGAAAATCGCCATCCGCGGCACGAATGGCCTCGGCAAGTCGACGCTCCTGAAGACCATGCTCGGCCTGATTCCGCCCATCTCGGGCGAGCTCGAACAGGGCGAGTTTGTTTCCGTCGGCTATTTCGAGCAGGAGGAAGCCAAGGGGAACATGAATACGGCGCTGGAGGAGCTCTGGCAGGAATATCCGGGCATGTCGAATTTCGAGGTGCGCGCGGCGCTCGCTTCGTGCGGCCTGACGAATGAGCACATCACGACGAAGATGACGGCGCTCTCTGGCGGTGAGGCCGCCAAGGTCCGCCTGGCCAAGATCATGCAGAAGCCGGTCAATCTGCTCGTGCTCGACGAGCCGACGAATCATCTTGATGTGGAGGCAAAAAAAGAGCTCAAGCGTGCGCTGAAAGAGTACAAGGGTACGCTTTTGCTCGTCTCGCATGAACCGGACTTTTACGAAGACCTCGTGGATGCTGTCTGGAACATCGAGGGCTGGTCGACGAAGATCATCTGACACATGTGTTTGTCCAAAAAAGAAGAAAATATCATAAATATAGGATATGCTGGCAGGATTCTTGAACAAGATGTGTTATAATGCAAATGTAAGAGAAAGATAAAGAACCGTCATGAGAGAATGCGGTTATGAGTCAGCATGTATCGTATCGCAAGATCAGGACACGTGACGGTTGCAGCCGCCATGTGTCTTTTTCATTGTGCACCGATTAGGCATGACAAAACCCCCAGTTCAACTGGGGGTAG
>NZ_QRVW01000068.1:0-983 GCF_003458855.1 Mitsuokella sp. AF21-1AC | reverse complement strand
GCCTTATCTTATGAGGGATTCAGGTGTGCGAAGTTTGAGTTGATAACAAAAGATGGTACTTTAGGAAAGGTTGCTTATGTGCAAGGTTTGAAGAAACCTGCAACACTAAATACCGGAATCTTTAATATAGAGATTAAAGATGGAAGTAATATTGATGAAAAATATTTATTTCAGTATTTAAGAGCACCATTTCTAATGAATTATGTAGCCCAAAAAGCTACCGGAGGAACCATTAAGCACCTCAATCAAAGTATTCTTGTAAATTTCCCTGTGGTTCTTCCATCACTGAAAGAACAAGAAAAAATAGGAAAATATTTTGAAGAATTTGATAATCTAATCACTCTTCGACAACGTAAGTTGGAGCAGCAGAAGAAGTTTAAGAAGTATTTCCTGAAAAATATGTTCCCAACGAAGGAAGAAAAAGTACCTAAGATTCGCTTGAAAGGATTTACTGGCGATTGGACACAGGAAAAATTGATTAATATTTGTGATTATGTTGATTATCGAGGGAAAACGCCATCTAAAACTACTTCAGGAATTTTTCTTGTTACGGCAAAAAATATTAAAGATGGATATATAGATTATAAAGCTTCGCAGGAATATATTTCTGAAAAAGATTATGATAAAGTAATGCATAGAGGAATGCCAAAAATTGGAGATGTACTTATTACTACGGAAGCACCTTGTGGTAATGTGGCTCAGGTGAATAAAGAAAATGTAGCACTTGCACAGAGGATTATAAAATATCGTGGACATGACCATGTTATGGATAATACATATCTAAAGTATTATTTCCTATCACCTGAATTTCAAAATATTTTATATGCAAAGAGTTCTGGAGGTACAGTACAGGGGATAAAAGGAAGTATCCTTCATCAACAAGAAGTTAGATTTCCAAGGTATGAAGAGCAGAAAAAAATAGGACAATATTTTGATAGATTAGATACTCAAACTTCGCACACCTGAATCCCTCATAAGATAAG
>NZ_QRVW01000067.1:0-1005 GCF_003458855.1 Mitsuokella sp. AF21-1AC | reverse complement strand
CCACTCTTGCTCAGCGTCACATAGGCATGGACGGTGCGGTCGCCGAAGATGCGCGTCTTCACCAGCCGGTGGGCGACAAGATACCCATCCATTTTGAAAGAGTAGTTCTCGGGCGCAACGGGACTCTCGTCCAGCTTCAGGCGCCTGCCGTACTTTGGCGGACGACCGCGGCGGCCTGCCGTCGAAGTTGGCAGCTCAAAGATGGCCGTATCACGACGTGCATTGCAGATCACATTGAGATTCGGGTAGCTGAGTGCATGCATGAGCAGCTCTCGCTTGGCGTACCAGCTGTCAAAGAGCAGGATGACTTGGCGCGTTTCAAGGATGGGCATGACTTCATCGAGAAGCTGGCAGGCAATCGTCAGCTTCGAAGTCTCGCCATTGCTCATGACGTAGCCAATCGGCACTGCGACGTGGCGGATCTGAGGCTTGCCTGCGTTCTCATGGATGACTGGTATACTCATCGTCAGACTGACAAAGGCATGGCCATTGAAATAAGACCTGCCATCGTGTTTGGCGTGGTCGTACAGGATACCTACCCCGTCGAAGTGCTTGCCCCACTTGGCAATGGTCGTGTCATCCACGCTGAGCAAGATAGGCTCCTGCCGCAGCGCTTCCGGCACTATGGCAAGAGCCCGTAGAGCTAAGGCTTGTCGAATGGATGCATCCGTAACGAGTCCATTGCCAAGGGCACGGTAATAGCTGTTGAGAGACGCATCCGTCTGCTTCGACAGGAACTGCCGGAATAGGCAGCGCACCGACGGAGCTGACTCCAACGCCAGCTGAGCGATGAAAAACCACGCCAGCAGATGGCGCGTCGGCCTCGTCGCAGCTGGGAACAAAGAAGAAAAAATCGTCAGGAGTCTACCAATTATAGATTTCTCGGTGTATAATGAAGTCATCGCATAGCCTTTCTCTTGGGTGTTGTTGTTTTTTAGCGATTACATTATACACCATCAGGAGGCTATGCGATTTTATTGTGCTTCAAAAAGCTGTAAACTGCTG
>NZ_QRVW01000066.1:356-1024 GCF_003458855.1 Mitsuokella sp. AF21-1AC | reverse complement strand
TGCGGAGATTTCTCTGTTTACCAGTAACGCCCGCTTCCTCGACAAGCATCATCTGATGCTGCCCAAGCTCAAACGCATCCGCTTCCAAGGCTCGCGTAAAATGCTGGACCGACTTTTTGCCATGAAGGAAGTCCGCATCGGAACGATTACCATCACGAAAGACAGCCTGCACCGCTACTTTGCGTCATTCCAACTCGGCTCCGATGAACCATTCGTGAAAGCCAGCCCGAAAACAAAAGCAGAGATTGGCATCGACCTGAACATCGAGAACTTCTATGCCGACTCGAATGGCGAGATTGTGGCCAATCCTCGTTATTACCGCAGGCAGAAACGACGGCTGGCCAACGCACAGCGCAAGCTGAGCCGTCGGATTGTCCGTGCCAAGAAAGAGCATCGCCCGCTCCGTGAGGCAAAGAACGTCGAGAAAAAGCGTTTGCTCGTCGCCAGGCTCACGGCACAAGTCATGCAGCGCCGCAAAGATTTCCTGCACCGCACTTCCGCGACACTGATCAAGAACCACGATCTGGTCGCAGCAGAAGAACTGCGGAGCAAGAATTTGCTGAAGAACCATGCCCTGGCTATGAGCATCCAAGACAATGGCTGGCGGATGTTCCTTAGTATGCTGACTTATAAGGCAGCACTGTACGGCAAGAACTTCGTCACCGTCG
>NZ_QRVW01000066.1:0-346 GCF_003458855.1 Mitsuokella sp. AF21-1AC | reverse complement strand
ACTTCGTCACCGTCGACCCGCGGAATACGACGCAAACCTGCCACGCTTGTGGCCATATCATGAGCGGCAAAGAGAAACTGACGCTCAAGGACCGTGAGTGGATCTGCCCGAAATGTGGGATACACCACATTCGCGACGTGAATGCGGCCAAGAACATCCTAGTGCGAGCCAAAGCAAAGCTCGTATCCATGTATTGATGCAAACCTACCTTGTCCGTTTGGCAACTTGCGGACGCTAATGGCTTTGGTAATTACCGGACCTCTGCTGTACCTCGCAAGACTGCGAATGCAGTAAGCCTGGCCTATCTAAGCAAATTGAGGTATCGAAAGATTCCCTCAAGCTCGCG
>NZ_QRVW01000065.1:438-1121 GCF_003458855.1 Mitsuokella sp. AF21-1AC | reverse complement strand
CCTTGATGCCTAAATCAATGCCAATTCCTTCTGAGCGAGCAGGCTGTTGTTTCTTGCAAACAAACGACAGCCTTCGTAAAGGTTTCAGCGTCCGAGAGATCTGTATTCCTACCGACAGCCACCAATTCTCTCCATCGAATGTAATCCGTGGGTTCGTGTATTTGGCTCGGACAGGAGTACGGTTCTTCTCAGCAAGCCGGATCCAGTTCAAACGCTGATGGTTCTTCCGCCTGCTTCCTGCAAGGCTCTCCAGTTTGACGTGAGTGTCTGTGAATTGGATCTTGACATTGTCCTGATAGAAGCGGAAGTCCCCGTTCTTCTTGCTCCTGAACTTGGGATGCCCGTTCATGTCATAGACGGTCAAGCTCTTGCCAATGCGGGTATAATGAGTAACTTTCTTAGCGGAATACTTGATGTAGCCGGGCTGCTTCTGCTTGCGGAAGAAGTTCTTATAGGCAATGCACAAGTCTTTGATGGCCTGCTTCGTGACGTTATTCGATACATTCAGGAGCCACTTGTTTTCCTCAGAATGGCGCAGGATCGTGAATGCTTTGCGAAGCTCACCGTCCGTCTAGATTTTGCGTCCTCTACGGAAGTTATCCATCTGCTTGTTCAATGCCCAATTGTAAGCATATCTTGCAGCACCAGCAAATTGGAATAGCTTAGTCCTTTGTTTGTTGTTT
>NZ_QRVW01000065.1:0-428 GCF_003458855.1 Mitsuokella sp. AF21-1AC | reverse complement strand
GCTCCTGAACTTGGGATGCCCGTTCATGTCATAGACGGTCAAGCTCTTGCCAATGCGGGTATAATGAGTAACTTTCTTAGCGGAATACTTGATGTAGCCGGGCTGCTTCTGCTTGCGGAAGATTCTTCTTCGCTTGATGCGCTCGTTTTCCCTGAAGCTCGCAACTGAACACTGTGATGATTTGGACCAAATCTTCAACCAGTTCCTGTTGCTCGCTTTTCCGGGCCATATCGACAATCTCAATCTTACATCCATGGATGGTTGCAATCGTTTCAAGAAGCTCAAAACCGAAACGTACGAGCCTGTCCTTATAGAGGACAACCACTTTCTCGACCTGGTTGGCTTCTATCCTGTGAATCAGCTCTTGGAGTCCATCCTTCTTGTAATTGATTCCAGAACCGATATCTGTGATGATTTCAAATGGATTT
>NZ_QRVW01000064.1:0-1220 GCF_003458855.1 Mitsuokella sp. AF21-1AC | reverse complement strand
GGTTCGTTGTAAAATGAAGTTGAACAGTTGATCAAAAATAAAAATCCATAGTGACTTCCTGTGTTAAAATGGTTTTGCTACAAATCACAAACAAAGGAGCAATCACTATGGATCAATCTCATTTTAACACAATCGAGGAGACTCGTAAATCTGGCAGACATCTTTCTTTAGAAGAACGTGGCATGATTCAAGCACTGCACCGCAAAGGCTATTCTCTCCGCAGCATTGCTGCAGAAGTGAACTGTGCGCATACGACGGTCTTTTACGAACTCCGGCGTGGGACGCCGGAGAAGAGAGGTTCCCGTGGACGTATGCCGCAATACACAGCCAAACGTGGGCAGAACGCTTACCTCGAGAATCGAAAGAACTCCAGAAAGCCCTGCAAAGTGGATTATGATGACTGTGAGCCATTTATTCAGTGGATGATCAGACAGGTTCGTGAAGAGCGCTGGTCGCTGGATGCCTGTGTAGGCTATGCCAGACAGCAGAATCTATTCCGGCCAGAGCAGATTCCCTGTACAAAGACGCTTTACAATATGCTTTGGGCAGGAAAACTCCCCTTGTCCCTCTTTGATGTGCCGCATATACTCGGGCGTATACGCCACCGGAAGTGGGTACGGAAAAACAGGCGCATAAAAGGGCGTAGTATTGAGGAACGTCCCGCAATTGTCAGCGAAGGAACAGAAATCGGCCATTGGGAAGTGGATACCGTCGTTGGTAAGCGTGAAGGTCGTGAAGCTGTCACGTTCACTGCCGTCGAAAAGGTGACGCGCAACTATATTGCAATCCGTATCCCTGGACGGAGTAGTGTTGGTGTAGAATCTGCCATGGAACAGCTGATTGAACTGTATGGCAAGGAGCGATTCAGCCAGGTATTCAAAACCATGACGGCGGATAACGGTCCGGAATTCGAGACATTCTCGCAATATGAGAATCTCGGCACGAAGATTTACTTCACGCATCCGTACAGCTCATGGGAACGCCCTCAGAACGAACGCCATAATGGCCTGTTTCGGGATTTCATCCCCAAAGGTACATCGATGGAACCGTTCTGCAATGAGGACATTCTGAACATGGCAGATGCACTCAACCAGCGTCCACGTCGTATTCTTGGCTACCATACGCCAATGGAATTATTCGAAGCATTCCTCGATGAAGTCTATTCTATTGATAATATTTCTTGATTATATTTCTGTTCAATTTCAACTTGCAATTTACCA
>NZ_QRVW01000063.1:0-1655 GCF_003458855.1 Mitsuokella sp. AF21-1AC | reverse complement strand
GGCGATGAGCAAGCGGCTTAAAAGCTGTAAACTGCTGTTATATCAGAGATTTGAGCAATAGTGGATACCGGATTGTGGAAATTTCGAAGAAGCTGAAGCTCGACCGCAAGACGGTCCGGAAATATCTCAACCAGGAGGATTTCTCGCCGACGCCTCCGGTGAAGCACCCGGTGCCCTCGAAGCTGGACCCTTAGAAGCCGAAGATTCTAGAATGGCTGGCGGAGGACCAGCATGTCTGGCAGAAGCAGCAGCACACGGCCAAGCGGATTCTCGACCGTTTCCGCGAGGAAGAAGGCTTTGACGGCTCCTACAGTATTGTCCAACGCTATGTCAAGTCCATCCGTCACGTGCAGCAGGCACGCGCACTCCTGCAGGACTATCTGGAGCAGCAGGACTGGAGCGGCTGCAAAAAAACAGCTTCGCACGCTTGCCGAGCCCACCAGCCGTTATAGCTTAGAGACCACGTTGACTGTGACCGAACTGGTTCTGAAACTGCTTCCTGACAAGACCCGCTGAAAGTGGGGATTTTCCCACGATGACGATGGGGAATTCCGACGACGAAAATGGGGAAATCTGCTTGACAGAAAACAAGATGTTCTTATTTCACGCGGTATGCGCATAACGTCCAAGATTTTTGGGGTAACTGGTCAGTGTGATGTTGTGGAATTCCATCGGGATGATAACAACGGATGTCATCTGTACAGACACGACGGATTATGGAAACCTTTTCCGCTACGATAAATCTGTATAAATATAATATAATTCACACAAATTTATACGATGAAAATTCTCACGATATTTTCTTCCTGTTTCATTGCGTCCGTTTTTGCCCCCGAGCAAGCTCGATGGCTACTCGCGTTTGATGTAACGCTCCACAGGCTTGAATTCCCCAGTAGCGATAGGTACATATCTGAGTGCTTCTCTGTATTTCAAGCGGTCTCAGATTGAAAATAATTTGCAAGGTTGATTGCTGCATTAAGGTCACGGTCAATCACTGTCCCGCAGGCTTGACAGACATACTTGCGGTCGTTTAACTTCAAGTTTTCTTTGACATGACCGCAACAGGAACAGGTCTTTGAGCTCGGGTAGAACCTGTCGGCAAAGACAAGCTGGATGCCGTTATTTTCGCATTTGTAGGTCATCTGGCGGCGGAACTCGTAGAACTTCTCACCGGCAATCCCCTTGGCAAGGTGCTTGTTCTTCATCATGCCCTTGACGTTCAGATTTTCCATGACAATGCGCGACGGCTTGGTTTTCACAATTGCGGCTGTTGTCTGATGGATGTGGTTCTGGCGGATATTGGCCATCCTCCGATGAATCAAGGCGATTTTGCGGCGTCCCTTCTCGATGTTCTGGCATTCCCTTAAGGGGCGCTTCCAGATTGGCTTTCGCCCAGGCTTCTTTCCTTTACGCTGCACGGTTTCATACCGCGCGGTATTGGCAAGGATTTTACGGCTCTGTTTTCTCTGCTCGCGGCATAGCTTCTTTTCAAGGCGACGGACTTCCTTCGTCTTGTTGATGCTTTTGAATACCGTCGCTTTACGTTCGCCGCTCGTATAGCAGGTCGCTAGCACCTTGATGCCGAGGTCAATGCCCATGGAATCACCGGTAAGATTTTCGGTTTCCTGTTCCGGCACTTCGTAACTGAAGCTCAG
>NZ_QRVW01000062.1:0-1802 GCF_003458855.1 Mitsuokella sp. AF21-1AC | reverse complement strand
AAGGAGCATTCCTGTAATTAGGAAATAGCGCCTTTGTGAAAAAAGAATACCTACGTTACAATAGAATTGTTAACAGGCCAGTTAATATATTCTAAAGAAACGAGGTATTCTACTATGCATTATACACAGAATCAGAAGATAGAACAAGTCACTGAGGCAACATTAGTGGTTGGTGTCGATATCGGCAGCAGAAAGCAATATGCCCGTGCATTCGACTGGAGAGGCGTTGAACTTGGTCATGTCTTTTCCTTCATGGATTGCAGAGACGGCTACGAGCTTTTCCTGAAATGGATTCAGAACCTGCAAACAGTGAATGCGAAGGGACAGGTCATGGTTGGCATGGAGCCAACCGGGCATTACTGGTTTGGCCTGCGCGATTTTCTGCAGCATGCAGGGATTCCGCTGGTCCTTGTGAACCCGCTTCATGTCAAGCAGAGCAAGGAGCTCGACGACAACAGCCAGACGAAGAATGACCAGAAGGATCCGAAAGTCATTGCAAGACTGGTAATGGAAGGACGGTACAGCGTGCCGTACATTCCGCATGGCGTCTATGCAGAACTTCGCGGTATCTGGCCGCTCCGTCAGCGTCTGGTCGAGCGGCAGATTGCCCTCAAGAACCGGTTTGCCCGGTGGTTTCGGATCTATTTTCCGGAATATCTGGAAGCCTATGGCAGTTTCGAAGGGAAAAGCAGTATGGCGCTCCTGGCGCACGCCTGTCTTCCGGAAGATCTCCTGTCCCTGGGCCAGGATGGTATCGTCCATATATGGCGTGCGATGAAACTTCGTGCAGTTGGTGAAAGACGGGCACAGACCCTGCTGGACTGCGCGAAGCGGAGCATTGGCCAGAAAGACGGTGCCGTCGCAGCCCGGATGGAGATGAAGATGCTGCTACAGGAATGGAAGCTTTGCGAGGAAGAGCTGGAAGAGGTGATGCTGCAAATTGAATCCTTACTCCAGGAAATTCCTGAAAGTGCAAAACTGATGGCGATAAAAGGGATTGGCCTCGCGACAGTAGCAGGGTTCTTTGCTGAAGTGGGAGACGTCAGACGTTTCCGTTCTCCCAAGCAGATCCTGAAGCTGGCAGGATTATCCCTCAGGGAAAACAGTTCTGGAAAGCATAAAGGCCGGACGACGATAAGCAAACGTGGCCGCGCCCGTCTCAGGATGCTGATTTTCAACGCAGTAATCCCGCTGCTGTCCAGGAATGAAGAGTTCCGTAAGATCCACCAGTATTACACGACACGCAAAGTCAATCCACTCAAGAAGAAACAGTCGGTAATTGCCGTTGGCAGCAAGCTGATCCGCGTATTCTTTGCCATCCTGACAAAAGGATGCCGATACGACGCCACAAAGATGCTTGACGATATCCACCGGCAGCCGCCAGCTGCTTGAACTTTGTTTTTCTGATCCTGCTGGGGAAACGTCCACTTTTAAAGTGCCGGTATGGATTGGACATAATTTCATAGAAGAAGAGCCGGTAGTCCGAAAATTTCCATAGAGCATGGGACTCAGCGAAGGAGCATAAGGACACCCATACGTGGACAGGCTGGACGAAGGAATTGCGGACACAGCAATGTGATCCTGATAGACTTGGGAGGTTAGGCCACCACAGGAGACGTGGGCAGAAGGAAGGCCTTTTCAAACAGAAAAGAACGACGTTCTGTTTGCTATACGCAAAACCACGGGAATCCTGTGATCTTGGGTATTCGATGCAGAGATATTCCA
This sequence comes from Mitsuokella sp. AF21-1AC, assembly GCF_003458855.1. NCBI lineage: Bacteria > Bacillati > Bacillota > Negativicutes > Selenomonadales > Selenomonadaceae > Mitsuokella > Mitsuokella sp. AF21-1AC. The sequence continues at coordinate 77 of NZ_QRVW01000062.1, read as the reverse complement.
CGCGAAAGCTTCTTCGGTTTATGAAAAAAATGAGAAAAACGGAGCATTCAAGAGATTAATGAAGATTATATAGGGAG
>NZ_QRVW01000061.1:0-2545 GCF_003458855.1 Mitsuokella sp. AF21-1AC | reverse complement strand
TTTATTGATCGTATAGTATTTCAATGGTATCACCTCAATACTATTTTATCAATAAATTGGCTTTTAAACAAGAGTATTTATATTATTTTACAACTTAACTTTTACTGTCAGCGGCCCCTTCTATCTATGGTCTGACAAGCCCTTGTCATTGGGTGATTTTTGCTATCATTGTATCGGCAGGCCGATACTTTTGTCAAATGAAAGAGAGACTCCTCACAAGATTCCATGGACTTTTGTTGTACAATGGTGTAATATGATTACAAAATTATGCAGAAGAAAGCAGGTCGGGTATTGTATGTCAATCGAGAAAGTAAAAGCATTTTTGCAGGAAAAGGGATTGCTGGACCGGGTGATTGAGTTTGAGGATTCGACGGCTACCGTGGAGCTTGCGGCGGCTGCTCTCGGTGTGGAGCCCGGCTGCATTGCCAAGTCGATGTCGTTCCTGGTCGATGGCGCACCTCTGCTCGTGCTGCTGGCCGGCGACGTCCGTGTGGACAACCATAAGTTCAAGGCAGCCTTCCATAAGAAAGGCCGCATGATTCCGTTTGACGAGGTGGAGGCGTACATCGGTCATGTCCCGGGCGGTGTCTGCCCGTTTGCCGTCAAACCGGGTGTGCCCGTTTATCTCGATGTGTCACTGCAGCGTTTCCCTGTCGTCTATCCGGCTGCCGGCAATGCGCACAGCGCAGTGCGCGTAACGCCGGCGGAGCTCGCGCCGCTCGTCACTGCCGCTGGCTGGGTGGATGTGGCCAAAGATTGAGCCTTGTCAAATCCCGGACATGTGATATAATGTTGATAACTGATAAGAAAGACACGCAATGGAGCGTCATCGCCCCTGCGTGTCTTTTTTGTTTATCCGTTTTCTTCATGATATTTGAGAGGGGTATGCCTTATGATCAGCTTTCCACTTTTTTCAGAACTGGAAGCCAAACGTGACACCATCAACCGGAAGTTCCATCGCGAGACGGAGCCGCAGGTCATCGAACGCCTGCAGCAGTTCGGGTTCAAGCCGCAGGGGGATGAGCACCACATGATGCTTTCTGAGAAAAGCACGGGCAACCATTACCTGCTGACGCTCAGTGCCTATGCGATTACGGTGGAATTTGAGCACATCAAGAACGGAGAGAAGATCACCATCTGCGAAATCAGCAATTTTGGCCTCAGCGCACACAATGTCATGGACATCCTGATCCGTTCCGTTGACTGCTGGCTGCAGTATGGCGTCATTTTCGACTATCGCAAGGCTCAGCACTTCGGCCTGGAAGGCTGAATGCCTGTCTGCGGTGTGAGGCTTGAACTGGATTTTGCTGTGACCGGGCAGGATATCGCGCTTCCTGACGCGAATACTATATCGTTTAACCGATGCGTATTCGATACTTTGAAAGGAAGCGATGGTAACGATGAGAAAACGATGGGGACTCGTCCTGCTGAGCGTGCTGGCAATCATGCTCTTTGCCGCGGGCTGCGGCCAGGTGAAACTGACGAGCCAGGAAGTCAAGGGCAGTGTGACGAGCCTGCAGATGGATCTGCCGTTCACACTGGAACAGCAGCCGCAAGAACAGGCGGCGCAGAACCCCTATGTCCAGTCAATCACGAGCAATATGATCACGCAGGCCAAGGGCATGGATTTCCATATGACACAGTTCACGACGTATGTGCTCAATCAGGAAGCTCTGCAGAAGGCCGGAGCGGAACAGCAGGCAAATCTGCAGCAGAAACTGCTGGAATCGTATCTGCTGTCTTTTGAGAAGCATGTCAAGGCGACGGAACAGTCGCGCGAGAGCAAGTCCGTGAACATTGGGGAGCATGAGGCCACGGTTACAACCCTGTATTGCAAGATGAAGGGGGAGGACGAGGTCATAAAGGTAGTCTTCCTGCCCCTGCCGCAGGAAGACTGGTTCATCTCATTTGCATACCCGAAAGAGCATGAGAAGGATCAGGGAAAACTCGCTGACCAGATTATCGCCAGTATCCAGGTGAAATGATGACAGATTCTTTATGGTTGGCGAAAAATGCAAAGAAAATCGAAAAAATCATCTTTTTTTCAGATGATGTAAGGATTTTTTCAGAAAAGCTTGCTACACTATGAGTGTCGAAAGGAAAACATATCCCCAAGGTTTTCCTGAGACAGCGAAGTGAATCCCACTTCCTCCATTTCTCTCAAAAGATAAACGATTCTTTCCCAAAGAAAAAGCGGACTGTCACTATCCCACTGACAGCCCGCTTTTTCTTTGTCGAACTCCTGCTGATAATTGGCATATCTGCCGTGAAAAAAAGAAATTGGTATTTTCCTCCAAATGGGTGTTGACAAGTCAGCGTGAAGCGTGTATCATAATACAAGTCGTCACGAGAGAGAAACGGGCGGGCAAATGATAAAGCCTTGAATGGCAAGCATTTGAAACCCTATTGTTTCGAGTTCAGACAAAAAAGAAATTTTAAAAATATCTTGACAGTCAGAACGATGTGCGATATAATATAAATTGTCGTAAGGAACCAAGTTCCGAAAAGACAAAGTTGTTCTTTGAAAACTAAACAATGCAACATG